>JAJDBA010000341.1 GCA_029261675.1 Nitrospinaceae bacterium | reverse complement strand
AGATACTGTAGAAGCCCATCGAGGTTATCTGCAAGCGGCATCGGCTCTTAAGAAAAGTGCTGATGCTGTAAAAATCTATCAAAAAAGAGTCAAGATACGTCCAGACTCCTCCGCAGAATTTTATGCGCTAGGGCTGGCTTATACCTACCTTACTCCACCAGCATTAGATGAAGCCGAAACAGAAATCGGTAAGGCGCTCGCACAAAACTCTCAACAAGTCTTTTTTCATCAGACCTTGGGCTGGATTTATGAACAGAAAGAACGCCAGCAGTCCGGTTTTCTTGAAAAGGCTTTACATGAATATCAGATTGCATTGGCCCTCAATAATGAAGAAGAAAACTCTCGAAACGAAGCCGACCTGCTTCTCAATTTAGGGAACGGGCATTATTTGCTGAACAATCCTCTTTCAGCTCGTCATTATTACCAAAAGCGTGAAGAAACCGGATTAGTATTTTTGAATGCAGAACGGGAAGCTTTATACAGGCAACGTTATGGCGAGGCAGCTTTTAAAACAGGTGATGCGGTCAATGCGGTTAAGCAGTTCAAGCAGGCGATGGATTTGGTTGGAAAGAAAAATGAGCCTGCACGGATGGCCGAGCTACACGATCGTATCGCTTTGGCTTATCAGGAAAAAAAAGATTATGAACTTGCGGTCAAACATTTTTCTGCAAGTCTGGAATTGAACAGGCAGACAGGTAACCAATCATCGCTTTCGCGGGCGCTTAGAAACATTGCTAATAATATTTATTCGCAAAATCGTCTGCAACCGGACTCAGAAAAAATGAGCCGGGCTCTCAATTATTATTTCGAAGCGATTGATAAGCTTGAGAAATATGGTGTGGCGGATAGAAAAAAGAAATCATCGGCATTACTCGAGGTCAACATAGAAGCTGGAATCGGTGATGATGTTTCAGGCGCAGCGTATGGATTCGACAAAAGTGGTGAGCAGAAACTGATTTTTCATTACATTGGAAAAATTTATGGAGACTTTGGTGATAACCAGAAGGCAATCGAATATTTTCAGAAAAAACTGAAACTGATACCCGAAGGGTTGGACGTAGAAAAAAATATCCCGGTTCTTCTTGAAAAGGCGCTTTTACTCAATCAGCTTGGTGGGTTTTATTTTCAATCGGGAGAAACGCAAAAAAGTCTGGACTATTTTAAGGATTCTTTTTTGCTTTCAAGAAAACTAGACAATCGAAACGGTATGGCCGTCAATGCAGCGAATATGGCACGTGCCGTGCTAACGATAAGTGTTAGAAACAATATCGCGACCGAGGCGGTTATTGCATTTATAGAGGAAGCAGTTGTTTTCAGCGAAGCGACTACGTCATTAATTTTGCATAATTATTTAGGCGTTCTTTTTCATATGCAGGCATTTAATTCTAAAGAGCCTTCAGGGTTAAACGATGTCGAGCAAGTAAAATCCAGTCTGGCGGGCTTGCGAAACAATATGACCCGCGTTGGAAAGTCGATTCAGCACTTTGAGGTGGCACTGGAATTGGCCAAAGGAGATGCCGAAAAGTATCTTCCCAAAATAAAACAGAACTTGGAATTGACCCGCCACCTTGCAGGAATCGAAGAGAACGGGGTTCCTTGGGCGCCGCCGATCAATATTCGCTGGCAATTTGTTTATTTAGATGCGCTTAGATTAGAAAGTTCGAAACGTTTATCTCGACTTCTCGATGCAGAAAAAGAGTTGGCCCGCCTGCCGTATCGCACTATCCCATTAGATCGTTCAACGTTAGCGATGATTGAGCAGCTTTATCAGGAAATTACATCGCAATTGTTCGAACAAAAAAAATACAGTGCAGCATTATTGTTTTCTGAAAAGGGTAAGAAAAGGATCGTTCAAACATTGGCACCAATTTATCAGTTTGCCAGCGAAGAGAGGCAGGAATACTTTACTGAGATTAAAAAATATGCAGAGCAACTGGCGTCTTTAGAGGTCGAAGATGCTGAAGCTTTGTTAGCCGAATACCAAGAGTTTATGGATTTGGTTGGCGAAGATGATCCCGCGCTGGTCGACTGGGTGTCGCCGAATGTTCCGTCTGTGGAAGTTGTGCAATCGCTTTTGCGAAATGGAGAAGTATTTTTAAAATTGCAAAGACTTGGAAACGATATTCTTATCTGGCAGATAAACAGTGAAAAAGTTTCTGCAAGTCGTATTGCTGGGGACAAAAATTTCTTTCAGTTAGTTCATCGGATGGCTGAGGCCAATGCAAGTAAAGTCGATATTGAAGAATTGTCACAAAAGCTTATTATTCCATTGCAGGATGCGATTGGCAGTGCAAAATCTATTATTCTTCTGGCAGAGGGAAGGTTGGAATTTTTGCCCTGGGCAGCTCTCAAGTTAAAGGGCAAACCTTTGATTGAAAGCTCAAGGCTGACCTTTGTCTCTTCGTTGCCGCATTTTGTTCGCTCGGTTAACTCGCGAAATCTTTATAGCTCCCGCCTGTTATCAATTGAAGCTGGTTTGACTGATGATGTGGAATCTTTTTTTACATCGGTTACCCGTTTAAATGGAGAAGAGGCAAACCGGGAATCGTTCCTAAAAGAGTGGGATCATTTTGGGTTGGTGCATATTGAAAGTCCCGTTCGGGTTTTTCGTCATGAAGCTCAATCATCGTTCATTACTTTGAATAAAGAACCCGCAAAGTTTCAGAGAATTTCTATTGAATCTCTGTATGCCAACCCTGTTGAATCGCATTTGATCACTTTGACGGATGTGGAGCATATGTTCGACCCTCGACTGGAGTTGTCTCCCACAGCTTTATTGTTACAGGGGTTGACGTTTAAAGGATATGCCGGAACAGTGCTTCATAGTGGGAAGCCAGATTTTCAAGATGAATTTAATAAATATTTTACAGAGACTCTTGGCGAAGCCAATCCTTCAGAATCGTTGCGACAAGCACAAATGGCACTGTCAAAAAAATATCCTAAAAACCTGGATTGGGCTCGTTACCGCTATTATGGATTCCCCGGTATGAGCGATATGGAGAAGCAGGCGTTCGCCATCAAACATATTAAAGCTAATGTGCTAAAAGGGGCCGCCGCATCGAAGGCAGGTGAACTTATTTCGACGATTAACTTTCTTGAAAAAGCTTTGGTGCTTGCTCCTTTTGTGCCAGGAAAGGTGAATCTAGGTGAAAACTTCCAGGCCAAAACAATTGTCAAGGCTCTTGCAACTGCAGCTTGGAAGCTAGGGGACTACGAAAAGTCCATTCATTATCAGAATAAAGTTTTGCCTTTTGCAGAGAAAGAGGAGAACCCCGAAGAGTTGGCAGAGGCGCATTATTTTCTGGGTCTGCTTTATTCTCTGGCAGAAAAATTTCCTGAAGCGGTGGAACATTTAAAAACGGCTCTCGCCATCTTTGAGGAATATGAAATCCTCGATCGTTTGGCACAAAGTTATAGTCAACTGGGTATCGTTGAAGAAAATGCAACAGAATATGCCCGTGCGCTGAAAGCGTTCACTGCCTCGCAAAAAATAAATGAAGAGATAGGTGAGGATTTAAATCGAGCCCGAGAATTTCGCAGGATAGGAAAAATTTACAGTCTCCGTCTCAATCAATTTAACGAAGCCAAAGAATATTTTTCCAAGGCTTATGACTTATTCGTTGAATTGGAACAAGTAGAGCTTCAGGTTGAGTTACTACTGGACTTGGGGTTGGTTGCTGAAAAAGAAGGAGATTTTAATCGATCTCTAAATTGTTTTTCGCAAGCGCAAGTTCTTGCGGAAGAAAATAATTTCAAATCAGGATTGTCGAAAGCATTACTGTATCAGGCTAACTCACACTGGTTTCAAGGCAATTATCAACAGGCATTTCGAGCGCAACGGCAGTCGTTAGAAATAGCCAAGTCTCTCAACGATAAACTGCAACAAGCTTTTATCTATAACACATTAGGATTGATTCATTGGACATTGAATGATCCTGAACGAGCTTTGAATAATCTCCAGCACAGTCTCGACCTGGCAACCGAAATGCGTTCGCGGATAGATATCGCCTCTGCCCACAATAATATCGGCCTGGTGCATCGAAAAGAAAAGCGCTTTGAAAAATCTCTTGAATCTTTTAATGAAGCTTTGAAGCGCGACATTCAACTCAAATCGAAATGGGGGCAGGGTTACACTCACCGCAATATGGGGATGAGTTTGATGCGCATGGGAAAACTCGATGCCGCCGCCGGACATTTTAATCAGGCGATGAGTTTTAGTGGTGAAATTGGGGATCGTACGAATGTTGTAAAAATAATGTTGGAATTGGGGCAGCTAGCGCTAGAACGAAAACAATGGCAGAAGGCCGTGCCGTTGTTTGAAAAGACGTATGCATTGGCATCTGAGATCAATGTCAAGGAAGTGAGTTGGCGTGCCTTGCGCGGACAGGGATTCGCCCTTATCCAGTTAAAGAATAATGAAGAAGCTGTGAAAGTTTATAAGGAAGCGGTGAAAATTGTAGATTCTATGCGTGCCGCTATTAAAGTTGAAGAATTTCAAAATGGATTTCTCACTGACAAGCAGGATGTTTATAAAGAGTTGATCTTATTACTTTTGGATATGGGCAATGTCGAAGACTCTTTTCAATATGCAGAGCGGGCGAAATCGCGAAGTTTCATTGATCTGCTTGGAAATCAGAAGATCAGTTTGAAAAATGATGTTAGTCAAAAACTATACGATGCTTTAACCCGGCAGAAATCACAGATCCGAGAAACGGAAGAAGCTTTCGCTGCTGCACGTTCAGCCGAGAAGGAAGAAGAGGCAAAAAATCTTAGTAACAAATTGGTGGAGGCGAGAAGTCTCTATAAGAATATGTTGATCGATGCCAAAGAACAGAGCCCAGAAATTTCAAACTTTATAACAGTAGATGCGATCACCTTAAAGGAACTGTATGGCTTACTCGAAGATAGCGTAGCATTGGTGGAGTATTTGGTGACCAAAGAAGAGCTTGTTGCCTGGGTGGTGGTGGAAGAAGAAATCCATTCGGTCCGCGTTCCCATAACGGAAAAGGATTTAAATGCTCTTGTTGCTGACTACCGTGAGCGGATTCAAAAAATTGCCCCTGTAGAAGATCAAGCGAAACAATTATACGCTTTATTGATAGAGCCTTTGCAGGTGTTTATAAAAGGTAAGCGGATGCTGGGGATCGTGCCGCATGGACACCTTCACTATATTTCGTTTTCTTCTTTAAGAAATGAAGAGAACTATTTGTTTGAGCTTCATCCCCTGTTTTATTCCCCGAGTGCGTCGGTGATGCAGTTCACTTTCAAGAAAAAAACGGTGCGCACTCGCGATATTAAGGTTTTGGCGTTGGGCAACCCTGATCTTGGCGATTTGAATTACGATTTGCCGCTAGCAGAAATGGAAGCCAACGCTATCAAATGGGATTTTCCGAAAATTGATGTCTTGACCCGAGAAAATGCTACCGAGAGCTGGTTGAAGAAAAATATCGGCGACTATCAAATCATCCATGTTGCCTCACACGGTGAGTTTGATCCCATTAACCCTTTATTTTCTTCTTTAAAATTGACGCGGGATAAAAGTGACGATGGTAATTTTGAGGTCAATGAAGTTTTCGGGCTCGATATCAAAGCAGACATTGTGACCCTCAGTGCTTGCCAAACCGGTTTGGGTGATCTCGTTGGCGGCGATGAGTTGGTAGGACTCAACCGTGCATTTATCTATGCAGGGACACACGCAATTTTATCTTCGCTGTGGAGAGTAAGCGATATCTCCACAGCGGTGCTGATAAAACATTTTTACCGCAATTACGGTAGGGAGGATAAAGCCGAGAGCTTGCGCAAGGCGCAACTTCTTGTTAAACGGTTTTACCCACACCCCTCCTATTGGGCCGGATTTAATTTGACCGGAGACTATCGATAGCCGACATTAGTTGCGGCTATTCTTTAACCCTTCAGGAAATTGCAGATCCAGCTTAGTTTTTAACTCTTTAGAAATTCTCTGTTTTCCTGCCCCGGTGTAATTCCCCTCATTATTCTGGAAAATTTTCCAGTGACGCCGATGCAACCTCTCTTTTGAGATAACCTCTTTTATCTTTCCATTGGCATTATAAACTGTGACTGGAAATAGCATTTTATGTGCCTCCCTTCAGTCTAGAATGGGATTGTCAACCTCTCTAATCCTAAGATAGGTCGCGGTAATTTTATTTGCCACTTTGAATTCTGAAATTTTTAAGGTTTTATTCTGGGATAAAAACATTTTATTAGAAACTGGACATTTAAAGTAAAAATATTTATCATTTAGGGATGCACGAATTATTCTATTGCAGCTTCGCAACGAGAGATATGTCGGATGCCGATATATTGAATATCTTGAAGACCTCAAGAAAATGGAACTCTAAAAATGGTGTCACAGGTATTCTTATTTATTGGGCTAGGACTAGGCAGTTTATGCAGATTTTAGAAGGAAGAGAAAAAACTATTTTTGATTTGTATGAAATCCTAAAAAAGGATGATCGGCATAAGAGCCTTAAATTGATTTACAATGGAGAGATTTCTGAAAGATGTTTTACAAGCTGGACAATGGGATTTTCTAAATTTGAATCGATTGATAAATCCAAATTGGAGGGGTTTTCTAATTTCCTTGAAAAAGGGTTTACCGATGAGTTAATTAATGGGCACCCTTCGGCCGCAATCAGCCTTTTTCAGTCATTTAAAGAGTTATTGCCAAAAGAAGAAAAATCTTAACTGCTGGTGGGTTGATTTTTTTGACGTTCTAAAGCGCGTAGTTTCCGAGCTTCCTTTTTGTTCATTTTTGTTTTTACTTTTTTCTCTACAACTGGTTCACCCTCCCAACCGACTTTTTCGAGAAAGTCTTCGTAACCACCATGAAAATATTCCGCATGGCCGCGGTGGAAAATAATCAAGTTTTTGGCCAGAGCTTTAAGAATGAGTTCAGAGTGCGTTACGATTACTAAAGCCCCCGCATAATCGTTCAATTCTTCAATCAAGCATTCTATCGACTCCACATCAAGATGATGAGAAGGCTCGTCCAGTAGGAGTAGGTTGGTGGGATGAGAAATTATTTTTCCAAGCAGAACACGGCTCCTTTCACCACCCGAAAGCACGCTCACCTTTTTTTTGCTCAAGTCGCCGTCAAACATCATGGCTCCACATATGCTATGAGCGGCCTGTAAAGACAGGCTAGGGTTGGAACGGAGTATTTCATCCAGAACTTTATTATCGGGTTGGAGTCGGTCGATGTTGGTTTGACCAAAATGCCCGATGCTCGCGGATGGATGTGGGGCAATTTCTCCCGCAGTAGGGGTTAGTTCTCCGGCTAGACAATTTAATAAGGTTGATTTGCCTTTGCCATTGGCACCGATAATTCCAATGCGGTCATTTTTTCCAATGGAAAACGAGATATCTGAGAAAATATTGTTTTCGGGTTTTCGATCATATGAGAAGGACAGTTTTTTGATGTTCATAATGGTTTTGCCAGGACAAACGAGATGGTTGAACCGGAATCCTAGGTTTTTTTCTGCACTGAGTTTTTCCATCGTTCCCATTTTTTCCATCATTTTCAGTCGTGACTGCGCCATGGTGGCCTTCGAGGCTTTAGCGCGAAACCGATCTACAAGGTTCTGCATTTCCTTGCGCTTGTTCTCGAGGTTTTTGCGAGTCTGCTCATAGGTTTCCTCTTCTTGAATGATCATTTCATAGAATTTAATAGTCCCGCCCTTGACCTTTCTCGCCTGTTTGCGATGTATGCCTAAAGTATGGGTGGTGACCTTATCCATGAAGTCGCGATCATGAGTGATGAGAATCATTTCACCGGGCCACTTGACGAGATATTCCTTCAGCCAGCGAAGAGAAAGAATGTCGAGATAGTTGGTCGGCTCATCAAGCAAAAGCATGTTTGGGTCAGCCAATAATGCTTTGCAAAGGTTGATGCGCACTTGGAATCCACCGCTGAAGGTAGAGGGGTCCTTCTGGAAATCTTGTTCCGAAAAACCCAGACCGGAGAGAATGATCTCTGCCTTGTAATGATCCCATTGTTTTTCAGCAGGAAGAGCTTGAATGCATTCCGCGAGAACGGTTGGTTGGGTGAAATGGATATGCTGTTCCAGAGCGCCTATCCGGTAACCTTTTGGGGTGGATAGAGTTCCAGCGTCCTGTTTTTCATTGCCGAGAATCATGCGAAACAAAGTGGATTTCCCCGTACCATTTTTTCCCACGAGTCCAATGCGTTCGCCGGGATTGATGAGAAACGATACGCCGTCAAATAAAACCTGAGGCCCAAAAGATTTTTCAATATTGCTGGCTATGATCATAATTGCAGGATGTAGAATATGGCTATGTATTTTATAAAGGAAAAGAGAACGAGGCCAGATTATGGAGGGTACCCGTGCCGCTTAAGTACTAATTTTTCTATAGTATAGCAGAAATTTTATAAGGGTCTAGCCGGAACTCGCTTTAACGAGGGATGAACGCTGTTTCCTGCCAAGTTATTAGTAGCCTTTCTAGGGGAAGATGTAAATTTGACAAATTTCATACTTTGTTGAACTATGAAGAACGCATGTTTAAATTGAATTTTTGGGTTGAATCGACCTTTTTTCTAAAAATAATTTAGAGAATTTATTGAAATGAAAGATCTGGAAGCACAGCTGAATATCGAAATCCAAAAACGCCAAAAAGCGGAGCAAATGTTTGGTGGCTTGGATAATGTTCTAAAAATGCTGGCAATGGGAGACTCTTTAAAAGAGACTCTTGAGAAATTAATAGAATATCTAGAGAGCAAATTACAGGGAGTCAGGTGCTCGATTCTACTCATGGATAATAGCGGTCAATATTTGCTTAAAGGTGCGGCCCCCAGTTTGCCGAAATCTTATTGTGATGCATTAGATGGATTTCTGATTGGCCCCAATGTAGGTTCATGTGGTACGGCAGCCTATAAAAATGAAATGGTAATTGTGGATGACATTGAGACCAATCCGCTTTGGGCGGACTTCAAGGGGCTTGCTCTTTCTCACGATTTAAAAGCCTGCTGGTCAACTCCCATCGTAAATATTCAAGGAAAAGTGTTAGGCACATTGTGCCCTTACTTTAGCGAACCTCGAAGCCCAAGTGAAGATGAAATTCAAGCGACGCAATTTGCAGCCTATCTGGCCGGAATAGCTATTCAGTTCAAGGGGGGTGAAGTTGCCTTAAAGGAAAGCGAAACTCGATATGAAAACTTGTTTGGACAACTTAAATCGATAATGGAAGGAACTTCTTCAGAAACCGGAGAGGAGTTTGTACGCTCTCTGGTTTATAACTTGGCGCTATCTCTAGGTATGAAATATAGCTTTTTAGGACAGTTTAAATCGGAGTCTATTCAAACTCTGGCTCTTTGGGCCGGAGATAAATTTGAAGAGAATATCGATTATGACGTTGTCGGTACCCCCTGTGAGGTTGTAGTCAAAGAACAGAAGAACTGCCTCATCTTACAAGATATTCAAAAAGAGTTTCCTGAAGATCAGCTTTTAGTCGATTTGGGAATTCAGTGTTATTTAGGGGTGCCTCTGCTTGATTCCTCTGGCAATTCTTTTGGCAACCTGGTTGTTATGGATGATAAACCCTTCGCTGATAATATTACCGCTGAAATAATTTTAACTATTTTTGCATCTCGAGCAGAGGCAGAGATTGAGCGAAGAAAAACGGAAATGGAAAGATTGGAAGCCAAGGAGTTGGCAGAAAAAGCCAGTAGGGCAAAATCTGAATTCCTGGCACGCATGAGTCATGAGCTGCGTACACCTATGAATTCAATTTTGGGTTTTACGCAGTTGTTGGCCTTGGATAATGAGAATCCCCTTTTAGATTATCAAAAGGAAAACTTGGATAGAGTTTCATCCGCAGGAAACCATCTGTTGAATCTGATTTCAGAAGTGTTGGATCTTTCAAAAATTGAATCGGGGAAATCTGATATTGATATGAGAACGGTTGATTTAGTTCCCATTGTTGATAATGTGATTTCAATTTCTCATGCAATTGCTGAACAGAATAGTGTGTCCATTAAGTACGAAAAAATTCCAGAGGTCAGTTATTTTGTTGAGGCTGATTCTCTTCGGTTGAAGCAAGTTGTGTTAAATCTGATTTCAAATTCCATTAAGTACAATTTCACCAAAGGTTCGGTGGTGGTTTCATTTGAAAAATTAATGAATGGCAATATTAGGTTGGGAATTAGGGATACAGGTTGTGGCATTTCCGATGAGAATAAAAAGAAAATATTTAAACCCTTTGAGCGATTTCATGAAGATTTAGAAGCAATCGAAGGGACAGGGATAGGGCTTGCAATCTCTAAACAATTTGTGGAATTAATGGGGGGTGCTATTGGTTTTGAAAGCGCCGCTGGAGAAGGTAGTTTCTTTTATGTTGATTTTCCCATTTCAGATAAAACTTCTTTACCCGTTCAAGAGGAAAAGGAGCCCAGCATTAATCAATCTCGTATTAGTGAAAATCAAATAAAGAAAAAAGTGTTATATGTTGAAGATGTTCCAGCCAACGTCGATTTGGTCCGACAAATCTTGAATTACAGGCCAAATATTGAATTACAGGCCAAATATTGAATTGATTTCCTCAGCTAATGCATTGGATGGGATAAAAATAGCTCAGTCTCATTTGCCAGATTTGATTTTAATGGATATACATTTGCCAGGGTTGGATGGTTTGGAGGCATTCGAAAGGTTGAAAGGGATAAGTGAAACCAAAAATATTCCGGTAATTGCATTGACCGCTGATGCAATGACTATTGATATTAAGAAAGCCATTGATCTAGGTTTTCATTCCTACATAACAAAACCCATTGATGTGGAGAAATTTATTAAATCCATTGACAGCATTATTCCACCTATTGTGAATAATTAACTCGCCTTACTTTTATTTGAATCGTGTTGGCAATTCAGTTGTTCTATTTTAAAGAGGATATCTCAATCAACCGTTCCTTGGCTTTTGACTTCTTCAACTCCGCTGGCAATGCGGAAACCACTTCTTTATGCAGAGCTTCAATGATGCTTTTTTTAAGGTAGTTTCGGCTGTAAACAACGCTGACTTCGCGGATTGGAACAGGAGATTTGAAAAATCGGACTTTTTTCTTTTGCTCGCTGGCGGACATGCCCAGAATAGCTAGTGAGGGTAGAAGAGTGTATCCAAAATTTTGATCCACCAATCGTTTTAATGTTTCCAAGTTTCCACTTTCAAAAGTCAGGTTTTTGTTTTTGGAACCTTTGACTTTTTTACAAATTTCAATCGCTTGATCTCTGAAGCAATGCCCCTCATTCAAAAGCCAAATATCATCCAGAATTAAGTCTTTATCCGAAACTTGTGAAAGGGAAAGTAGGGGATGCTTGGGCCCAAGATAAGCTAGAAACGGATCATTGAATATGGGCCATTCGACAATTCCTTTGTGGTTTAAAGGTGTTACCAAAATCCCGCCATCGATTTTGTCTTCCCCTAACATTTTTATGATTTTCTGGGTCTGCATCTCTTCTACTATCAAATTAACCGCTGGATAAGTGGTCGTGAAGTTTTTCAAAAATAGCGGCAGCAGGTAAGGTGCTAGAGTTGGAATGATCCCCAGCTTAAACTCGCCGCTAATCTCCCTCTTTTCTTCCTTAATGAGTTCTTCGATTCTATTAGCTTCTTGGATCACTACTTGAGCTTGTTCGATAATTCTTTTTCCCATAGCCGTTGGTTCCACTGGCTTTTTGGAGCGATCAAATAGAGTCACTCCCAAATCATCTTCCAGTTTTTGAATCTGCATACTGAGCGTGGGTTGAGAGATAAAGCAGGTTTTTGCAGCCAAACCAAAGTTTCGGGCCTGAGAAACTGCGACGACGTATGAGAGTTGAGTGAGTGTTATAGATTTCATCTATTAAATTATAATAATAATCGATTAGACTAATCAAGGAAAACTGCCAATAATTAGCCTATGAAATTAATAATTTATCAAGGAGGCAAGCTAATGAAATTGTTAATAATGGCAGGAAAATTACTCACAGTAGGGGGTATTTTTATACTCACAGTTACCCTGGCCGGGGTCACTCTGGCATCAGATTATGACCTTGAAATTCCATTGGGGCTAGATGAAGACCTTTTTCATGTTCCCAAAGATAACCCTTTGACGAAAGAAAAAGTGGCTCTGGGGCATCTTCTCTATTTTGATAAACGTCTGTCAAAGGATGGAACGATTGCGTGCGCCACCTGCCATATGCCAGCTCTGGCTTTCACGGACGGACAACCTGTTTCTACAGGAATTTACAGGCGGCAGGGCGGGCGAAGCGCTCCCACTTCCATCAATCGAGGTTTTAGTAGGGCTCAGTTTTGGGATGGGCGAGCTGCTACATTAGAGGGGCAGTCTGTAGGCCCATTGACCAACCCTATTGAACATGGTTTTGTCAATGATGATGAAGTGGTTTCCACCTTAAATAAAATCGCAGGCTACAAAAAGCTTTTTAACGAAGCCTTTGGAACAAATTCCATCACTATTAAGCAAGTGGGAATGGCTATTGCTTCTTTTCAGCGGACTCTTATTTCTGGCAACAGTCCTTTTGACAGGTTTGACTGGGATGGGGATGAGAAGGCAATTTCCGAAGCGGCTAAACGAGGTAAGAAACTTTTTTTCGGTAAAGCCCGTTGCAACCTTTGTCATTTTGGGACCAATTTTTCCGATGAAAAATTTCACAATATTGGAATTGGTTGGAGAGGTGAAACGGTTGATGTTGGCAGGTATCACGTGAGCCATGATAAGAAAGATATCGGTGCATTCAAAACGCCAACCTTGCGTGAAATATCCAGAACCGCTCCTTATATGCATGATGGTCGATTCGTAACTTTAAAACAGGTGGTGGATCATTATAATCAGGGCGGCGTTAAAAATCCGTTTCTGGACAACCAGATTATTCCATTAAATCTTACGGAATCTGAAAAGCAAGATTTAGTGGAAATGCTCCGCACACTAAATGGTGAGGGCTGGCAGCACGCTACCTCTCCGTTATCGTTTCCGGAGTGATTTGTTAAGAGGGGGAGGGTGATCTCGTTGGTTGGGGGCGCCTTTCCCCTTTTTAGGTAATGAAGTCTTAGTAGGGTGGCATGGTGGTGAGTCGATTGTCATCTACAGGGCCGCCGACGGTAAAATGATACAAGCTTTGATAGCTGGAGTCTTTAATTCCAAAAATATGATGCACAGGGTCATCAAGAAAACATCCGATCCCAGTACTGCGGACACCACTCACTTCGGCTTGAAGGTAAAGGATTTGCCCAATGGCCCCACATTCCCAATAAAGACGTGGATAAAACCAGGGGCCATAGTTTTTTAGGGGGCCCTCGAAAGCGCTGATCATTCCTAGGCTGAAACAGCCCGCTCCCGCAATATCCTGTCCACAAGAGACTCCAGCTGCCATGCGCCTGCAGTCATACTCTTCCATTAAAAATAAATCCAGTTCCGCAGGGCATCCTTCGGGCTTCTCCCATTTGAAATGTTTGCTGAATGTGGTTTTCAAATCTTCTAGGTGATTTTTGTTTCGCACCAGAGCATATACTCCGCGTGGCAAATCATCTATTCGATGGACGAACAATCCCAAGTGCACCTGAGGTTCCCAAGGGAAGGTTTGAAAAGGCAGCGGACAAGCATTAGGAATTGTTTTTATTAAAAATTGATAGAAGGTATCACGTGTTATTCGAGTTTCTCCATCCATGGCAACAGCACTCCGCCGCTGATGAATGGCTTTTCTTAATGGGAATGTATCGTTCTCAATAAGCTTTGAACAATCGTCTCCCTTGAAAGGGTCAGGTATAGAACGATCAAGTTTTCTGGCGGCTTTTGAAACCTCATCTATTCCAGACCAATCCATATGGCTTTTGCTTAGAATATTGGGGATACCTTGCCAGTCTAGATCGGAGAACCCCTGCACATAATCAGGTTCGTTTAAACTTATATTTGGTTTGTTGCCCGTTGGTAAGACAGCAACAAGACAATCAGGCACTTCAATTTCAGAATCATCCTTGAAGGGTAACCCTAAAATAGTTTCTAAATCGCTGTGAGTCAGATGATCCATTAAGTGAGTAGACCAACCTAAACCCGCGCAAGAAATATTGAGCGCGGCCAAGGCATGCCCCAGATCGTGTTGGCAGTAGCGATAAGCTCGTTGTCCATATTTCCAGGCTTCGCGCCAGTGGATAGAGCTTAAACCAACAAAGATCGTGTCTTCAGACAAGCGCATTTTTTCCCAAGTCTCCATGGAAAATTGAGCTCTTACTTCCAATCCATGAGTCTCTGGACTGTAATGAAAAACAGAAGGCTTATCTGTTAGACCTTGCACAGGCCCACAAACCAAATAGCCTTCAGTAGGGTGTAAGTTGCCGCTAGATGGATTGACTCTTAAAGCCCATTTTGAACCTTGAAAAGATTTCCAAGCAGAAAGTGCCAGACAATCAAAAAATAATTGTGACATCGATTCTAAATCTAGCGAGCGAGCGGAAACTTTATTGGGTGTTAGAGCTTCAGAGAAAGTGGGTTTTTCCGTCGGAGCGGTTTTGATTAAAGGGAGTATCTCCGCTCCTTCATAACTCCGAAAGGGGTTGGGCTGACTTGCCCAGTCCAGCTGTCCGGGGCCGGGAGCAAAAGCATGCTGATTGTGTTTCGATGAACGATGGTAATGGAATATCTTGTTAATCATATTGGTCTTGAATAAGGGGAGAAAAAGAAATATTCAATGAAGAATCATGTGTCTTCTATAACGCAGGCTTCTATATCTTTACCGATGACTTCAGCTATTTCCTTTTTTAATGCTTCATCGAATTCAATTATGCTGTCTTCATCGCAATTCTCGATTTTCCAATCGTAGTCCTCGGAAGGATTGTTGCATAGAGTTTTGACTTCAGTGATCGCATCTTCTCGGGTGGTCGATTTTAAAGGGGTCTCCAAGTTGGTGTTGACTAGAATATGTGCGACATTTAAATCATAGTGAGCGGTTAAACCGTCCCAGAAAATATTCTCATCGGTTTCTTCCTCATCGATGCGCTCTACGATAGCGTCTGTTAATTTAGCATCAAAACTATTGATTCCACCCTCTTCGCATCCTTCAATTTTCCATTCATACTCGGTGAACAAATCTTTTTTGTCGACCATTCGTTCCACTTCCTTGTTGGCCTGTTCCTTCATGGTTCGAGATTTCAAACGAACCTCCAGATTGCAATAGACATGAACGTTACGAGCTTTTAACTTAAAATTTGCCATTATTAGTCCTCGCTACCCTAAAAATTTGATTTAAAGCCATATGTCAGAACAGGCTTAATGTGTGGTTAGTTACAGATTTTATTTTCTATAGTTAGAGGTGAAAAATAGTAAAAGGATTTAAGCTTGTTGCCGATTTTAGAATTGCTGCTGAAATGATCAGAGGATAGATAGAATAGAAGGTTCAGAGTGACAGAATAAATGAATCGTCTGTTTAATGGGTCTGCTAAACTAAGACGCTGGATCCGGGATTTTTGCATTTCCATTAAAGTGCTAGTTTGAAATGAAAAAACTGAAATTTCTGGTATTGCTTCTACTGGCAATCGCACTGGTCATTTATATTGATCAAAGGCAATACTTCACACTGGAAAACCTGAAGCTGAATCGAGATCGTTTAGAAGCTTTTTATCAGGCAAATACACTAACCATGATAGGTGGATATATAACGGCCTACATTATGATTGGGTTGTTTTTGCTTCCTGGAGCAACTTTTCTCAGTTTTGCGGCAGGGCTTATTTTCGGACCTGCGTTGGGAGTGGGTATCGTGGTTATTGGGTCTACTTTGGGGGCAGCGCTGGCATTTTTAGTGTCTCGTTATTTGTTGAGGGATTGGGTGGAGGAAAAGTTTGCAAAGAAAGTCAGAGGTGTAAACGATAACTTATGCGAAAAACCTCTCAATAGTGTTTTATTCTTCAGGTTGATTCCTCTATTTCCTTTTTTTGCTGTCAATATAGGTTTTGCCTTGTCGCAAATTCCCTTGAAATTTTTCTTTTGGGGGACGATGTTTGGAAAACTACCAGCAACGTATATTTACGCTAATGCGGGGAGTAACCTGGCAACCATAAATTCCTTTGCAGAAATTATGTCCATGAAAGTTTTGGGTTCCTTATCACTGCTGGGTGCTCTAGCCTTAATCCCGATTTTTTATAAGAAATTGAAAGCCTAAACGAAGCCTTAGAGTTTCAGAATCTTTTCAGCGCTTGACTGGAAGCTTTTATTAAGGTTAACTGACTTTTCCTAAATAAACTAAGCGATCAGAAGGAATTGATAATGGCAGAAAGACACAAAACACCAAAAATGGCGCAGTTCCTTAAAGATAATAAGGAGAGCCTTAAAGAGTTTGGTAATCGCAAAGGTGAGAAGTATGTGCGCGAGCCATGGATGCTAAAAGCCAACCCGGCTTCTGAACATTCAGTTGAAATTGAAGTCGAAGATTGCCAGTGTGATGGAAACTAACTGTTTCCTTTTTTAAGCTTCAAACCCGTTAGTTTTAAGGCCATCCGAAACCAATTTGAGTTCTTTTTCAAAAGCGGATAGCATTTTTTCGTAGTCACCTGTGCTACTTGTTTTTGCCGCATTTTCTAGGTCGGCAGCTAGTTTGCTAAGTTTTAAGGCTCCGAGGTTTGCTCCTACTCCCTTGACCGTGTGAGCCAATATCTCGGCATTTTCTTCATCGTTTTTGTCCAGCAAGTCTTTAATTCTTTGTGCGGAGTCGGAAAAATCTTGATACAGTTTCACTAATAAATTTCTATAAAGAGATTTATTACCCCCAAGAATTTCTAATCCTTTGTCGACATCAAATCCCGGTAGGTCGGGAAATGATTCGGGTGTTTTAATTTCCTCTTTGGTTTTTTTTGTGGATGGGGCCTTTCTTTCTCCAGGTTTGATCCATCGATTTAATGCGGTAAATAGTTGTTTGGTGTCGATGGGTTTGGCAACATGGTCATTCATTCCTGCATCCAGACATCTTTCTTTGTCACCAGACATAGCATTTGCCGTCATGGCAATGATGGGAAGAGCCTTGTGCTTAGGGTTGTTCCTAATGTGTTTCGTCGCTTCAAATCCGTCCATAACTGGCATTTGCAGATCCATAAGCACACAATCAAAGTCTGCGGTTACCATCGCGTCTAATGCTTCTTGACCGTTATTGACTACTGTAACCAATAGACCGGCTTGTTCCAATACTTCAAGTGCCACCTCTTGATTGATTTCATTGTCTTCAACTAATAGAATGTTCGAGCCCTTAATTTCCTCTGCTATTTGTGCCTGAGAACCTGATTTTACGGCTGAGGGTGAAATTTTATTGGTCGTCTTTCCAAATACACCCATTATGGAGTCCAACAGATTTGAAGGCGTCACAGGTTTTACCAAAAAACCATCCAGCTTGGCTTCTTGTGCCTTGCTCATAATATCTTCTCCGCCGTATGCGGTTAGCATGATTATTTTGGGCTGAGGATTCAAAATAGTTTTCTTTCTTATTCGGTTTGAGGTTTCTATTCCATCCAATCCAGGCATTTTCCAATCCATAAAAACCAATCCGAATGGAACGTCTTGAGCCTGGTCAAGCATGTCCAAAGCGGCCTCACCTGAAATGGCTTGGGTAACTTGAAATGAAAGGGATTCCAGCGAACTTTGAAGAATATCTAAGGTAGCCTGATTGTCATCCACCAAGAGAATATGCATCCCCTTTAGGTCTTGAGTGGGTTCCATGGCTTTTTTATGTTTATGAATGGGGTTGCTAAAATTCGCAGTAAAGATGAATCGGCTGCCTTGATTCACTTCACTTTCAACCCATATCTCACCCTTCATTTTTTCAACTAATTTTTTAGAGATAGCCAGTCCCAAACCAGTACCACCATATTTTCTTGTCGTGGTTGTATCTGCTTGACTGAAGGATTTAAATAGTCGATCCATTTGCTCCTGAGTCAGTCCAATTCCAGAATCTTTTACTTCGAATCTTAGAGTCACCGATTCTTTACTCTCTTCGATGGCTTCGATGGAGATAATAACTTCACCCTGTTCTGTAAACTTGACAGCATTGTTTGAAAGATTGGTAAGGATTTGCCCCAATCTCAACGGGTCTCCCATTAAAAATGTTGGAACGTTATTATCGATTGAGAAAAGTATTTCTAACCCCTTTTCGTGAGCCTTTTGCGTGATAAGTGTGGAAAGGTTTTCCAGTACATCCGCAATGCTGAACTCTACAAATTCCATATCCATTTTCCCGGCTTCGATTTTCGAAAAGTCCAAGATGTCATTGATGATTCCCAACAAAGATTTTGATGACAAAAGGATTTTGGAAAGATAGTTTTCCTGCTTTGGATCCAATTTTGTTTTTAGGGCTAATTCGCTCATTCCTATAATTGCGTTCATAGGAGTTCGAATTTCATGACTCATATTTGCCAGAAAATGGGATTTAGCGGTGTCGGCCGCCTCCGCTTTTTGTTTTGCTAGTTTCATTTCCTGTTCCGCTTCTTTTCGAATTGCGATATCAAGGCAAGCGCGAATGGAAACAGGGATCGATTCTATAGCTTGCTCCAGCCAATTAGTTTGATCTTGCGTAAAATCTTCAAAGGATCCAAGCTCTAAAACCCCAATGACTTCATCATGATAAGTAAGGGGATAAAGTAGGATAAATTTGGGAGAGGCCTCTCCAAACCCAAAACTAATACGAATGTTTTCTGGGATTTCACTCACCTTTACAGGTTGATTCTGCAAAGCGGCCTTTCCCACCAATCCTGAACCTAGTTCAAAAGATTCTTCAATATTGTCTTTTTGGGGATACCCGTGACTCGCAACTCGGTGAAGCAGGTTATCTGTTTTTAAAATGAATAAAGCTCCCAATGGCAAATTAAGATAATCCATGAGTGACATAAGAATGTTGTTGCCTAGTGCTGAAATTTCCTGTTCGCCGTGCATGTTCTCGCTGAGCTTGTGCAATCCCTCTTTTTGCTCTTCCACTCCCTTTCTTTCTTCTGCATGTTTTTGCATGGTGAGTAAGGAGTTTTTGAAGTCACCGATTAGAGTTATCCTTTCAAAATCCAATGTGTCTGTCTGTCCTTTTAGCAAAGCTCTGCTGTGACCAATGAATTCTTGTAATCCATCTAACAATCTATTGCTGGATCGGCCTAGCATTCCCACTTCGTCCTCTGATGAAACAAGGAGTTTTTCTTGGTTTAAGTTTCCCTCACTAATCCCTGTCAGAGTATTAGAAACTCTGCGGATCGGATTGATCACAACGGTCGATAAGTAATAGGCAATCATAAAAAGGAGAAGTAGTGTTACCGCGGCGCAAATAATGACTGACATCTTTATATTTTCCTGATTATTTTGTGCTATTTTTGCGAAAATATTTACCAGATCGTTACTGTGGCTACGCATTGTATTTGAGGTTCTAATTATCTTTTCCTGAGCGAGCCGATAGGGCAATGAATTTACTTCAGAGTTGAGTAGGGTTTGAACTTCATTCTTGAAAACGGCTAACTGTTCTTCGATTATTTTTATGGTTTTCTGTGCAATGGGTTTGTCAATGGCATCCATGTTGATATGCTCAGTCATACTCATATTTGCAGGGTATTGCCCACCTGATTTGGCTGCTGCTAGAGTTTGCGTGAATATCTCCGCAGCTCTTTCATACTCCTCGAGACTGGGGTTGATTTCGATTTTTCCTAGAGCTATATCTTCTGAGAATAATAATTTGTATCTTCTGATTCCCAGGAGGTCTCCTAATTTGAAGGGTTCTTTTTTAATTTTTGTGTGGCAGGTTGCGCAGGCTTCAACAGTTGCTATGTCGGCAGAGTAAAAATTAATAAAAAGTTTTTGGTCTTCTTCATATGCCTTGCTGAATAATTGCCCGGGATTATTTTTTAAGAATGCATTCGCTTCCAGATCGGCTGGGGATTTAAGATTCTGCGTTGGGTTTATTGGAGCTTCTGAAAAAATATCAATTTTTAAAGGTCTGCCCTGTCCAAAAGTTGTATTTACGAGCCGGGTAAAAGTAGCGGGGTAGGGAACAGAAGGGTGTGTTTCCCTTTCAGGATGCATTGATATTTTTATATTGGACTTTTTAGCGATTCCAACAATGGATTGCGTGTAAATCATCCTCATCTGAGTGACGTAGTCGTCTAGAGAGTCAACGTTTTGCTCCATGGTTTTAATTCTGCTTTTTGCCATGGCGTACCCGAAAACGGATTTACCCATGGCTTGGCTAAGCATACGTTGCCGACCCAGAGCATTTGTTATACGGGCATCTTCTTGAGAATTTTTCTGGAACCAGAATGTTAAAAAAGCAGAGATTAGAACGACTAGAAACAGGAGGGCAAAGCTACAATAAACCTTTAATTTAATTGAAAGATTTTGCATTTGCTAATCGTTCTTTATTTGTTGGGAGGGGCCTTTTGTTCATAACCTTTTATGGTTTTTGCTTTTTCCCAAAGGGTTTTAAATTTTTGCTATATAGGTCGATTGCCAACAATTCTTTTATATTTTCGGTTAAGTATTGAGACGAAAGTATTGGCCTCAATAGGTTTTGCAATATATTCATCGGCACCTGCCTTGAAAGCGTCTTCTACGTCTCCCACTTTGTCCAGGGCTGTTAACATGATGACAGGTATATTTTTAATTTTTGCATCTTTTCTTATTAACATGCAGGTTTTGAATCCTGAAATTCCAGGCATCTTTCCATCCAATAATATAAGTCCAGGTTGATGGACCCGCGCTTTCTTTATTCCTTCTTCGCCATTTTCCGCAAAAACTAAATCATGTCCTTCTCTATCTAAAAAAGATTCAATCATCATTCTAAAAATTGCTTCGTCATCAATAATTAGTATTTTCATTAGAAAAAATCCATTTGCTGGCTACAGGGAGCTTGTTATTTGGAGATTATAAAATCTCTAGAATTTTTAAGTATTTGATATTTAAATATTTTAACCTAATATTTTAGCTGTGCCAAATGCTGAGTTAAAATGGGGGTAGTGGGGAAGTGCTTATGGATTAAACGATTGCTTCAAGGGTTTTTAATAACCGTTGAAACTCCTCTTGCTTAATATCTCCCATATTGGCGACACGAAAAATGCTTTCGCTCAAGTTTCCCTGCCCTGCATAGATGATGAATCCGTTAGACTTTAACTCTGCGTGCAATTTTTCATAGTTCATTCCCTTGGGTAATTTTAAACCGGTTAGACAATTGCTTCGCCACTCTTCAGGAATTAAAAACTCCAAGCCAAGATTTTTGAATCCGTCACGCAGAAATTTTGCGGCGTCCCCATATCGTTTTATTCTTCCCGCTACCGTTTCTTCGATCAACTCATCGAGTGCAACATCGAGCGCGTAATGCGCTGGGATAGCCGGGGTGAAGAGCAGTCCCCCTGTTTCCTGGGCTTTGTGATATCCCGTTAGATTGAAGTAAAGAGTGCGTGGTGGAATTTTGATTAAGCGTGCGAGATCTTTTTTGCGGAACAGAACAAAAGACACTCCAGGTACTCCTTGTAAACACTTATTGGCAGTACCGACTGCAATATCAATGGAGGTGAAGTCCATTTCATCCCCTGCCAGGCTGCTGATGCAATCGACCAGGAAAATTTTGCCATATTTTTTTGCCAGTTCCCCGACAGACTGTAGTGGGTTGAGCAGTCCGGTTGTTGTTTCGTGATGAACCAGAGAAACCACTTCAATATCACTTCGCTTTTTTAAAATATCTTCGATGTCATCGAGATTCGGGGGAATTCCCCAATCGAGCTTGATTGTGTGGCGATGAAAGTTGTAAACATCACAGAGCTTACCGATGCGTTCACCATAAACACCATTTTCGATGACCAGCATGGAGCGTCCCGGAGTTAACGAAGACGATACGGCCATTTCCAACGCTGCAGTCCCCGATCCTGAAACCAGCACCGATGTAAATTCTTTTTCGATATTGAAGGCTTGTAGAGTTTTGCTGCGAATAGCGGCCATTAAATCAGCAAATTCTTTCTCGCGGTGGCAAAGGTCGGGCAAGGCCATGGCCTGTCGCACTTTGTCTGTGATGTTAACAGGGCCAGGATTGAGTAAAACGGTTCGAGGCATGAGATATTATATTTGGCTAAAGGTTCTAAGATTGGATCAGTTTACCTTATGCAGAGACTTGCGTACACAGAGAAAATACATGCATTGCTATAGGCACCCCTCCTGTTTTAAACTCAAAAGGATGAGAAAATATTTCTTCATATTGGGGCTGGCGTTTTTGTTTGTTGCAGATATCGCAAAGGCCGACTATTCCAGTCTGACTCTTCCTCGTATTGTC
>JAJDBA010000340.1 GCA_029261675.1 Nitrospinaceae bacterium | reverse complement strand
CCTCAACGACGATCAGGTCAAATGGTTCAACGCAGGTTCTGCCTTGAACTATGTTGGGTCACAAAAGTAGTTTTTAAATAGAAGTATCGAAACCCGGACGGTGAAAGCCGTTCGGGTTTTTTATTGCCCACACTTAATTTTCCTGTTCAGGAAAACAAATCCAGCCCTTCTTTTTTCCGCTACGCCAGTTGATATGCGCCCAATCTCCCTTTCTTCGAATGATATGGACTTTCGTACCCAACTTGAGTCGGTTACAAATTTCCCCATCAGGCTTCAGGTGAACAGTGTGGTTTTTTTTCAGGCTAACGACCATAGCCTTTATTTATTTGAAGGAGTTTCGAGCAGGCTGTAGGATTCAAGCTTCAGAGTTTTATTTTTTTTGAACTTACCCGAACGAATAATTTTAATCAATTCACCGGGTTTGGGTTGGCTGGACTCTCTTCTTCCATTCAAAACTGTTAATCCAAGATCCTGTCTTTTATCACCCAGTTCCTTTTCCGCAATACTTTGAAAGGTATCTCCCTTTTTCACTTCATAAATATCAACATACTTTGGTTCATATCTTTTGGAATCTTTGGGATGCTTCTTGCCTTCATAAACAAGCCCGCGAATTTGATTTAAATATCTGCTTTGAAAAAAATTTTCCTCTGTAGAATCTGTCTTCATGCGTTCTGCAAGCAACCCGGCTTTAACAATACGATCCTTGGTTTCCGGATGAGAAGCTTGAAAGGAATGATAAGACTGGCCTGACATGATTTCCTTTCTCCTTAGGCTTTTGAGGAAATTAGCCATTCCATAGGAGTTATATCCTGCTTCTGATCCGCTCAAAATTCCGTGCTGATCGGATTCAATTTCTGCTTCACGTCCATAGCCCAGGTTTATCTGCTGGAACAGAGCCGTACTGACGGCAAGCCACCCGCCTGCATTTTCAGGACTGGCAATAGCACCACCAAGAGCCAAAACCTGCGCTCCAATACTTCGCACCATTTGTTTTGCTCCATGGTGGAAAATAATATGGCCGATCTCATGACCCATCACTCCAGCCAGTTCCGCCTCACTATTCACCAATGCCAACAGTCCGCGTGTTACATAGACGTAGCCCCCGGGTAGCGCAAAGGCATTGATTTCGGGGCTATCCATAACCCGAAAATAGTATCTTGGAAAAACCTTGTCAGAAAGTTGAGAAACGAGTTTCTGCCCAATATTATTGACATAAAGCTGTAATGATTTGTCTTGGTAAATACCAAATTGGGCAATGATAGAGGCATCGGCTTCTTTCCCCATTGCAATTTCTGTTTCCAGACTAACAAAAGGCACCGCCTGAACAGACAGGGGATAAACAGAAAGAAAAACCGCAAAAACTAAAAAGGCGGGTTTGAATGGATTCGGCATATAAGGGGCCGCCGGTTATTTACTAAGCGGATAGTTGTTTGATCTGATTTTCGATTTTTTCTGATTCAGCTCTACCAGAAAATTTGATTTGCATTTCTCTTAAGATCAATAAGGCGTTCGATGTATCTTTATTATTCTCATGGCATCGGGCCAAGCTCCAATAGACCTGAAATAATGGAAAGTTATCGTTTGTATCAATAGCCAGTTTAAATAGGTCAATGGCCTTTTTAAATTCTCCCATGGCTTCATGGGTATATCCTAAGCCTACATTGGCCATCTGATGATTTAATCCCCGCGAATTATTTCTAACTTCCTGATAGGTCGCTTTAGCCTTATCAAAATTCCCATATTGAAAATAGACATCAGCAAGCAATAGTGATGCGCGATTTCGATGCGATTCATCACTAATTTGATCACGTATTTTTACTAGCTGACTTTCAGGATTATTCCCTTTTGCTTCTTCAATGCTAACAATTTCTTCCATATTAAAATACATGGCTTCAAACTTCATCGTTTGCGACTGTTGATAATTCTGATAACCAACCAAAGAAAGTCCGACAATCAAAATCGCAACAATACTACCGATTACAGTAGAACGATTGTTTGTGAAAAACAGCATTGCCTTATCAGTGGAAGACAGGAACTGATCGGGTTGCTTTAATAACTCTTTACGACTAATTTTCTTTGCCATGTATTAACTCTTATTTAAATTACAGGATATATAAACATTTAATCATAAAGAATATTTACAGACAAGCCAATTATCACAATGGAAAATGCTATATAATGCTCCCTTCATAAATTTTTGAACTGGAATTAATGAACACTAAAAAAATAGCAATTATAGGTGCTGGTAGCTGGGGAACAGCCTTATCTCTGCATCTTGCTGAAAGATTCGAACAAGTCGCGCTTTGGGTCTATGAGAAGGAGTTATGTGACCTTATTTTAAAGGAAAAGGAAAACAAATGGTTTTTGCCTGGCTTCCATCTTCCTGAAAATATCATTCCCAATAATTCGATTGAAACGGTGATTCGAGATCAATCCGTCATATTGATGGTAACTCCAACGCCCACTCTTAGAAATATTATGGAGCAGTTGAAACCTTTCATCCAACCTGAAAGCCTGATAATTAATGCAAGCAAGGGTATCGAAAATGATTCTTTATCCACTTGTCATAAAATTATCAAGGACAGCTTAAATATTCCCTGCGATGTTGCCACAATATCAGGCCCCACTTTTGCTAAGGAAGTCGCAGCTAAAGTGCCCTCGGCCTTGGTCGCATGTTCCGAATCTGAAGATACCGCAAGAAGAGTTCAGGAATTTTTTTCATCCAAATATGTAAAAGTATTCACCAGCACCGATGTGCTGGGAGTAGAAATTGGTGGAGCTTTAAAAAATGTAATTGCCATTGCTACAGGGATTTCCGATGGCTTGAAGCTAGGGTTCAACACCCGAGCCGCTTTAATAACACGCGGGCTCGTAGAAATTGCTCGAATCGGCACAGAGCTGGGTGCTAAACCGGAAACTTTTTATGGATTGTCTGGATTAGGAGATTTAGTCCTTACCTGCACAGGTGATCTGAGTCGAAACCGACAATTGGGAATTCAGTTAGGCGAGGGGAAGTCTCTCAAGGAAATAACCAAAGACATGAGAATGGTAGCAGAAGGTGTTTCTACTGTAAAATCGGCATATGAGCTAATTCAAAAATTGAATATCCAGGCATCAGTCATGCAAGAAACTTATAAAGTTTTACATGAGAACAAAGCTCCGGAAAAAGCTCTTGAGGACCTGATGAGAGTTGAAATTTCGACCGAATTTTCAGGAATAAAGGGTCTCGTATGAACCAAAATGAATTGAAAAAGTTATTAACCGATTTAAGTAAAAACAAGTTATCACCTAATGATGCGATGAAACAATTGCAAAACCTGCCTTACGAGAACATCGATTTTGCAAAAATCGATCACCATAGGGAGTTACGCAATGGATCACCAGAAGTAATTTTTTGTCCGGGGAAAACGGTTCCTCAAATAAAAAAAATCATTCAAAGCCTTCGAAAAGCAGACAGTAATATCCTTGCCACAAAGTTAACCGCGGATGTCTTTATAAAACTCAAGACATCTCTACCCAAGAAAGCAGAATACAATGAGCAGGGACAAACTCTGGCTATAAGAAATAAAAAGCCTATTCAAAATAAGGGCCTGATAACGATCATCACGGCAGGCACTGCAGACATCCCAATCGCCGAAGAGGCCGCTGCTACAGCCCAGCTAATGGGAAGCCGAGTCGAAACAATTTTTGATGTAGGAGTAGCAGGATTACATAGGCTCTTGGACAACATGGAGCAAATAAACAAAGCCCGAGTTTTGATTGTGGTAGCAGGTATGGAAGGCGCATTGGCCAGCGTAGTAGGAGGGTTAGTATCTCAACCCATCATAGCCGTGCCCACCAGTATTGGATATGGGGCTTCATTTGGTGGCATCTCTGCCTTATTGACCATGTTAAATAGTTGTGCAACAGGAATCGCTGTTGTCAATATTGATAATGGTTTTGGGGCCGGGTGCATGGCACACCGAATCAATCTTCTGGGTGAGACAACGACTGAATAAGCCTATTCATTCCTTCCTCGTGCGAAACAAGCGGCTCGTAATCAAAATCATTTTGGGCTCTGGAAATATCAAAATAATGTGATGTTGCCAGTTGCGATGCTAAAAACCGGGTCATTGGAGGTTCGCTCTTAATTCCAAATAATCCATATACCCCTTCTATAAATGCGCCCATCCTCATGGCATTCTTATAAGAAATTTTTCGCGAAATATGTGGCCGACCCATCCTGCTTAGCAGCTGATTGATCCAATCCCAAAGAACCACAGGCTCCCCATCGCTGACGAAATAGGCTTTCCCTGAAATATTGGCCTCGCCATCCAAAGCATCACAAGCCAGTAAGTGCGCCGATACAGCGTTATCTATATAAATAATGTCTACCTTGTTTTTTCCATCACCAACCTGCACCAATTTATTTTTTTGCGCTTTCTCCAGAAGGCGTGGAACAAGATGCGGATCGCCTGGTCCCCAAATCAAGTGTGGACGAATCGCTACAGTGGCAAGATTGGTGTCGTTTGCCTGTAAAACCATTTTTTCGGCAAGGGCTTTCGTACGGGGATAATCACATAAATATTTTTCTGGGTAGGGTATCGTTTCGTCAATACCCTCCAAGCTTGTATCACCAAAAATAACACTTGGAGAACTGGTAAAAACTAGCTTTCGAACCGAATTATTTTGGCAGGCACTAATTATATTTTCTGTACCTCGCACATTGATGCTGAAAAAATCCTGTCCCCATATACCGGGAATTGCTGCAGTATGAAAAACCGTATCAATATTTTCCAACGATGAATTTACAAAGCTAGAATCGCGTATATCCCCCTGTAATCTATTAACGGAAGCAGGTAAATGAGGATACCGCCCTCTTCCTATTACTGATACTTCATTGCCTTTTTTGAGAAGAGCGTTAGTGATACCGCTTCCTAAAAAGCCACCGCCACCTGTCACCAATACTCGCATAGAAGATTATTACAAAAGCAAATTCGCCGTTGCATCCATATTTAACAAATCTGCTTTGGAATCATGCGAGCTTTTATACTTTTGATAACCAGCGCAAGCGATCATTGCCGCATTATCCGTACAAAAAACCGGATCAGGAAACCAGGACTCATAGCCAGAATTAGAACACGCCGATGCAACAGCCCTTCTCAGCGCACCATTGGCTGCAACCCCACCCGTCACCACAACTCGCGATAACCCTTCTTGCTCACACGCCATTATTATTTTTCTTGAGAGGACTTCGACTACCGCTTCCTGAAAACCAGCTGCGATGTCACCATCAGAAAGCCCATTGCTGCTCTGCATCTTATCAATATAATTTTTGACCGATGTCTTTAGACCGCTAAAACTAAAGTCAAGAGATGTCTTTTCCAGATAGGATCTTGGGAATTTATGCGCTTTGGCGTCACCCTCTACAGCCATCTTTTCGATTTTGGGACCGCCGGGATATTTATGCCCCAGCATTTTGGCAACCTTATCAAAAGATTCTCCCGCTGCATCATCACGAGTTCGACCCAACAGTTTGTATTGACCGAAGTTATTTACACGGTATAGATCAGTGTGCCCCCCTGAAACTACTAGAGAAATAAAGGGGAATTTAATTTGCTTTTGTAGAAAGATTGCCAGTAAATGGCCTTCGAGGTGGTTTACGCCTACCAAGGGGGTGCCCAATCCATAAGAGATACCCTTCGCAGTATTCAAACCGACAAGCAATGAGCCTATCAGCCCGGGCCCTACAGTAACTGCCAGCAGATCAATATCTCTTAACTTGACTTTCGCCGATTCCAGCGCACACCCGATAACCTTGTGAACCTGATCAATATGCGAACGACCCGCAAGCTCAGGGACAATCCCTCCATATTTGGAGTGGATGTTTGACTGGTCATTTATGATATTCGATAAAAGCTTATTTCCATCTTGCAGAACCGCTGCAGCAGTATCATCACACGATGTTTCTAATCCAAGTACAAGCATATTATTTCATACTTATTCTGCTATTAGAATCAGGCGCTTGAATTTTCAAATTTTTGAACATCTTCTTCATAACTTCCCAGCCCGACAATAATGATACCGCCTGCTGAAGTTGATTGTCCTTTTTCAAATCTTCGTGCATCCCTTTAATTTTTGATTCCTCAATCTCTTCAGAACTTTCTTCATCAGTCGCTTCACCTTCTACATCCACCCCCTCTATGCTGCTTTTCCCTTTAAGATGTTTTTTCAGGTCCTTTTCTCGAAGAAATCGGCGAAGCCGTGTCTTTTCCTCAGGCTCTTCATCTTTACCATTCTTTTTTTTAAGTTCATTTTGTGGTTTCATTTCCACAATAATATCTGGCTCGATACCATTTTCCTGAATTACACGTCCACTCGGCGTGTAATATCTCGCTGTAGTCAACCTTAAAGCGGAACCATCACTTAAAGGAATAATCGTCTGAACGGACCCTTTCCCGAAGGTTTGCGTCCCCAAGATGATTGCGCGGTTAAGGTCTTGCAAAGCCCCGGCAACAATCTCTGAAGCACTTGCGCTACCGCCATTTACAAGAATAATCAACGGATATGAAACTCCAGCAACCTTATCGTGACTGGTGAAGCGCATGTTCTGCTCATCGGAGCGCCCTTTGGTATAGACAATAAGATTTTCCTTGTTCAGGAAGCGATCGGTAACCTCAACAGCCTGATTTAATAATCCACCAGGATTATTCCTAACATCAAGAATCAATTTAGTAATACCCTTTACGCGCAACTCCTCCAAAGCTTTGTCCAGGTCACTGCTGGTATTCTTGGAAAAATTTCTTATTTTTATATAACCAATATCATCCTCATAAAGTTTACTTACAACACTTCGCACTTTAATAATATCTCGGACAATTGTAAATTCCTTGGGCGCCTTAAAGGTCTTTCTGAATATGGTAATGGTTACTGGCGAACCCGTTTCCCCTCGCAAGCGAGACACAGCATCTTGAAGTGTCATATCGAGGGTGGATTCATCTTCAATTTTAATAATTTTGTCTCCAGGCTTGATTCCCACTTTAAAAGCGGGTGTATCGTCAATCGGCGAAACAACAGTGAGAACCCCATCTCGCAAACTGATTTCAATTCCTAAACCGCCAAATTTTCCGGTAGTTTCTACCTGCATTTCTTTATAAGAAACCGGAGGCATATAGCTCGTATGAGGGTCTAAAGATCTAACCATTCCACTAATCGCGCCTTCAATCATGGAATTACTTTCAATTGGCTCTACATAGTTTGATTCTATAAGGGAAAGAACTTCGGAAAATACTTTGAGCTTGTTATAGGCGTCTTGTTTAGTTTTTTCCTCTTCTGCAAACAAGTTCACAGCCGAAAAAAGACTACAAATGAATACGGCGCTGCATGTAGCGGCTTTAATATGGGTACTTAACAAATTCAAAATAGGATCTCCCAAAATTGTTTCAGATTATTTAAAATATAGGGGCTAAGAAAAATTTACTTCTTAGCAAACCAGCGAACAGGCTCAATGGGCTTGCCATTTTTTCTCAATTCAAAATAAAGGGTGTCCCCTTCAAGTGACCCCGAGTCTCCGCTAAGAGCGATGACATCGCCCGTTCTAACAACCTTATTTGCTGCAAACTTTTTACTGTCCAAATGTCCATATAAAGAGTGGTATTCCTTACCATGACCGACAATCACAAGGTTTCCATAACCTTCAAGCTCCCCTGTATATAGCACTTTTCCATCAAAAACAGCCTTAACAGGGGTACCCTTTTTTGCCCGAACATTGATACCATTATAAACAATATAAGACTCATATTCCTTAACTCTTTTTCGCCCAAATTTGTTAAGGATTCGCCCTTTCAATGGTAAATTGAGCCGTCCTTTTTTATCAGAAATATCAAGCCCCTCACCTGAATCAAGCTTTACAAGTAATTTGTCTATCAATTTATTCAAGTTATTTGAGGCCGCCAGTAACTCCTTCCGAACTTTGACACTTAGATTTTTCTTTCTTTTTATTTTCTTTAAATATACAGATTTTTCCTTCTTTGTCTTTTCAATTTCTCTCTTCTTGGATACTGTATTTTTCTTCAAATTTACCAGTTTGGCACGAACCGCATATAAGGACGATTTATCCCGCTTGATTTGTTCCAGTTGCGTTAAATATTCCTGAAGCAACTGAGAGTCTTGTTGAGCAATCAAATCCATATATTTGAGCCGTTGCATCAAATCAGTAACATTATTCGAGGAAAATGCGACTCGCAAAGGAAACATAGGCCCCTCTTTATATATAGACCGAAGACGAAGCCCTAAAATTTTTTTATGCGACTTAATTTTTTGCTCTGCTTTTTTTAGGCGCGGTTCCAAACTGGAAATTTTCTTTTGATTATTCTTAAAATTCCACTTATAAATTTCCAGCTCTCTTTCCTTGAGCTTTAGTTGACTGCCAATTTTTTGAAGATTCTTTAGTACGGCAGACTCCTTTTTCCCTACCTTAGAAATCGCATTTTCCTGCTGCGCAATTTTTTTACGCAAAGCTTTTAACTCAGCTTGCTCATCTTTTAGAAGCGTATCAATTTTTTCGTCAACATTTTTACCAGCCCATGCAGGTGAACTGATACTCACCAAACTCAAAATAGAAAAAAATGCAATTACTGCTACAAAATTATTTCTCATTTTTTATTTAACAAATATAGAAATTGGATAGTCGATATATAACTTGCCATTAAACCAACCAAAACACTCAACCCAATAAGTCCAAATAAAAATGGCTCAGCAATAAATTGGAATTCCATGCCCATCGAATCTATTGAAGATTGAAATTCACTCTTCAAATAATAATGAGCTCCCCCTAGCAGAAAAAGAGCCAAAACAGAACCTGCCAACCCTTGGATCATCCCTTCCAGCAGGAAAGGAATTTTTACAAACCTTGGCGTGGCACCAATTAACAGCATAAGTTCAATTTCATCTTGTCGTGAATAAATCGACAATCTAATGGTGTTAGAAATAATCAAAATAAGGCCTAAAGATAACAGTCCCCCAATCGCAAAAAGAAAGATTTTGGAGAAAACCATGAACTTTTCGAACCGTGCAATCCATTCCTCACCGTATTCAATAGATTCAACCCCCTGCTGAGCTTCAAGTTTTATTGAAAGTTCCCGGATATGAGACAATCGATCGTCAGTTCTACGAAAACTAATTTTGTAGGAGGCTGGTAATGGGTTGAACTCCAAGCTCAACAGTGGCTTTAAATCATCTGAAATATTCGATTGAAACTCTGCCCATGCTGTTTCTCGAGAAACTTCTGTGGTCGATTCTACTTGCGGACTTTTAGAAATAAGACCTTCAAGAATCTCTTTTTGTGGGGCTGTGATGTCGTCATTCAGATAGACAATGAGTTGCACCTGTCTATTCCAACTTGATAGAAGCCCGTTCAAGTTAAAAAACAACAGCAAGAACAAACCCAATATAGAAATAGCTATGGTAATAGTCGCAACGGATAACAGAAAAGTTTGCTTGTTATTCAGAATATTTGAAAGCGTTGTTCTAAAGCCACTTATTAATGTCTGCATATAAATCTCAAGATGCGACAACCTTGCCACGGTTGAGGCTGATGACCCGGTGATTCCCAAGCTTCATGATTTGCTGGCTATGGGTTGCAAATATTATCGTCGACCCCTTTTGATTTAATTCTTCAAATAATTTTAATATTTCAATGGATATATCAGGGTCCAGATTGCCCGTGGGTTCATCGGCAAGGATGATTGCAGGTGAATTTACCATGGCGCGGGCAATGGCAATTCTTTGCTGCTCCCCACC
>JAJDBA010000339.1 GCA_029261675.1 Nitrospinaceae bacterium | reverse complement strand
CACCCGAGACCCTCGATGAATTGGGCGAACCAGGTTGGCATCTTTTTGACCAGGAGATTTTTCGCCGCTATGTAACATTACTACCTGTAATGGGCCAGCGTGGCTGTCCATTTGGCTGCAATTTCTGTAGCCGTCCCTACGGCAAACTTGTAAGGCAACGCACCCCAGAATTAATAATAGACGAAATTCAAAAGAACTTTGAACATTACAACATAGATACCATCCGCTTCGAAGACGAAACATTTTCAGTAGATAGGCGTCACACACTAGAAGTTTGCAATGAATTTATCAAAAGAAAAGCCAGCTTGAATATCTCCTGGTCTTGCCTAGTGCATGCAAACACTATTGACCAAGAACTTATTTATAAGATGAAGGAAGCAGGGTGCATCTACATAGGTTATGGAGTGGAGTCAGGAGATGAGGAAATCATCAAGAACATGCAGAAAGGCGTAACAAAAGATAGAATTATTCGCGCTAGAAAAATGTTGAAAAAAGGGGGGATCACAACACTGGCATTTTTTATTATAGGCCATCCCCATGAGACAAGAAAGTCAATCTGGAATTCAATTAAGTTTATGGTTGAGCTAAACGCAGAAGAAACAGCTATTGGTATTATGGTTCCTTATCCAGGAACTGACACATGGGAACTTGCTCGTCAAGGTTTGGGTGGTTATAAAAAACTCTCCGATAATTGGGATGATTATAACAAACAAATAGGTAATGCTGTAGAACTCCAAGGAATTTCCAGAAAGGAGATGGAATTTTACCAGTTGTTAGGTTATTTCCTTATATATTTTATGAATTTTCGCTTTATCAGTATGTTCAAACAAATCTTTAAACAGTCAAGTCTCATTTCAGAAATCCTTATGAAAATTATCCGCTCTTTAGTTGTCCCTCAGAAACCCTGAATACATTTATGAATTGTGCTGGCCAAAAGTTTTAGCGCCTTACCTTTTAGACTTTATAGCCTCCATATATTCTTATTGCTGAAATCAACTTTCAACAATTGCAAACAGGGCAATTCATGTTTCAATCCTGTCCAAGCTATCATAGGCGTATAGATAAGGAAAAGTTAACCAAGTGACCCAACCCCGTTATTTAGTCCATTTTAAGAGTTCATTTCTTAACATTCATCTTTGGCAGCATAATGACCTCCGGTGCCTGAGGTCGATAGCCCAAGCTGGTATGCGGCCTTTTGGTATTGTAATGGACTCGCCACCTTTCGATTATGATCCTAGCCTCCGCTCAGCTGTTCCAATACTTCTCGCAATTTCACTATAATCTGCTCTGCGCTATATCGCTTCCTCGCCATAACATCCCTCTTACCAAATGGTTTTTATGAGTTTAACAATTGGACTACTTTTTGGAGGTCCGGTCACTTACAGTGTTTTGGACGATGTGTACAATCCCAAGCGGCTTTATAGGCTTGCGTGGCACGATAACAATGATAGCCACCATATTTCGTTGGATTTCACGGCTTATTGTTGAAGGTGCACGGCTTAACGACGTGGAAATTTGTCGTAAGGATTTCGCTGCTACTATGCCTTTTGAGATTTCTTCATGGTCTGAAAGACTCAATGCTAAATGTGAACGTTTTCGTGGGGCTGGGCTATACCGCCTGTTGGGGCAAATTGACCAAAGATCGAGGGTGACGGTCGATCAAATGCCCGACCAATAGCTTTAAGTGATTCGCCACGTTGCCAACGATCCAGAAGCTTGATGGAGTTTGTTTCGCTATATGGGAACCGACCTATTCCCCGCCCACGGTAGTGGGCTAGCCGCGGACGGTGATTTTTTTGATGGATTTCGCCATTTTTCTGAGCTTGACGGCGGTTTTGGCTTTTTCTTCTTTGCGGGGGACTTTTTTAGGTTTGCGGTAACGAACCGATTTGCGGGTGTTGGTGTAAACCCATTCTGCATCGAGCAGAAACTTTTCGCGGTTGCTGGGATTCAATTTGCGGAACAAGGTGAGCAGTTTCTGTTCTTCTTTATTTGTGCTGATTAGGTTGTCGTTGAGTTGACCTTTGAACATCAGGCGTCCTTCTTCTAAACCGCCACCAATGACTTCTAATGGAGCTTTGGAAGTTGGAAGCTTTTCCTGATCGGGTGTTTGCAAGTCTTCGGGAAAAACTTTGGTGGTCAGTAATCGATCGAGGGACAAGTTTCCTAATCGTGCTAACTTCACAAGGACTGAAACCGGGGCATCTCTTTCTCCCGCTTCGTAACGAACGTAGGTTCTGAATCCGATCTCGAGAACTTCAGATAAGGCCATCTGTGTGCAGTTGAGATTTTTTCGGATCGTTTTTAAGTTGTCTGAAAGGATAGTCATAATACTTGATCCAGCACTTTGAAAATTTAAGCTAGCTCGATACCATTTTTTCTTAAAAACTTATAGGCTTCATCAATCCAGAAACGTTCCTTTTCCAATTTGTAATCGGGAAGGTCTTTTGAAGAGCCGATAATGTTTTTCATATAATCGATAGCTTCCTGCTTCTTGCCTTTTTTATCCAACAGGTGTGCATAGTGATAATAGGCTTTGAAGAAGTGGAAAGAGTTGATTACATCTCCATATGCTTCTAGCGCTTTTTCATCATCTCCGCCTAAGCGGTAGCATTCAGCAAGTCCAAAAATAGCATTGCCGTAGTCATATTTTTTGTCGATAGCTGTTAGCTTTTCTAATGCGGTAGCGGCTTCATCGAATTTCCCCTGTCCATGTAAACATTTTGCAAGGCCGTATCTTGCCTCCAGCATTTCGGGGTCACGTTGAATGGCTTCTTCAAAATTAGGAATAGCCGCGTCAAAATTTTTCTGTTCTACATAAACCTGACCGAGTTTTTCGTAGTGGTAGGCTTTATTAAATTGATTGATTAGTTCTTTGAGCTGTAGGGTTTCTTCTGTCTCGACTTCCTTTTTCACGGGTTTGGGAAAAGGAAGGATTGTACCAAGCGCTCCACCACCACTACTAGTACCAGGACTTGTTGTAGCACTGGCTCGATTTTTAATGGCGAAAAAATACGCTACCGCCCCAATAGGAGGGAGCAGGATTATAATGATTATCCAGACAAAATGTTCGCGTCTTTGTATACAGTCCAGAACCATCCACAGCATGAATCCGGCTGCTAAGTAGTTAAATATTTCTTGCAATTCTACCTCTGCTATTTTTAGGGGCAATCAA
>JAJDBA010000338.1 GCA_029261675.1 Nitrospinaceae bacterium | reverse complement strand
ATAACTGGATGGCAGCCGGACTCGGTATTACCGGTTTCATGGCCTATTACGTTGCCAACACTCCGACATTTTTCAATATTGTCATGGGTAACCCTATTATTCCTATTGTTCTCATTATTGCTCAAATTGGTCTGGTATTCTGGCTTGCATCCCGGGTCATGCAAATGGGCGTTAGTCAAGCCACCGGGGTATTTCTTCTTTATGCTGGCTTAACGGGAATAACATTCTCCACATTATTCGTCGTTTACACCGCCGCTTCCATCACCTCAACATTTATGGTCACCGCAGGCACCTTTGGGGCGATGAGTTTCTATGGATACACCACTAAGAAAGACCTGACCTCATGGGGTAGCTTTTTGTTCATGGGTCTTATCGGAATTATCATTGCTTCTGTAGTCAATATTTTCATGCAAAGTTCCATGATGCACATGATCATCACCTACGCAGGTGTTCTGATCTTTGTCGGCTTAACCGCTTACGACACGCAGAAAATTAAAGAGATGAATATCCTGGGTAACGAAGGAACCGATGAAGACACCAAAGAAGCCATTCGTGGTGCCCTCACGCTTTACCTCGATTTCATCAACCTCTTCCTGATGCTTCTAAGGCTCATGGGAGATAGAAGATAACCGCAGTTTTCAAATCCCATTTACATTTTGATTCCCGCTTCGGCGGGAATCTCTTTCACACACTTAACTTTATGTTCCGCAAACTTCGAGTCAGACGGGTTCTCGTTGTTGGCCTTTTTATTTTTCTGACAAACTCCCCCGTGTCTGCCGATCCAACAGACTCAAATATCCAAGAAGGCCTGAGCCAATATCAGGAAGGTCTTTTTCCCGAAGCAGAAGAAAACTTTTCTCAAGCCCGTTCTAGTCGGCCTGACGACCCACGCCTCAATTACAACCTGGGAAGCTCTTACTACAAACAGGAAAAATTCCAGGAGGCTCTACAGGACTACACGCATGCGGCGTTGGCAAATTCTGATCCACAACTCAAAAAGAATTCGCTCTACAACTCCGGCAATACCCTTTTCAAAATGGGGAAATTGCAAGAGGCCGAGGCAGCATATAAAAAAGTTCTTACCCTGGATCCTTCAGATATGGATGCCAAATTCAACCTGGAGTTTGTCCGCGAGCAATTAAAAAAGAAAGAAGAACAAAAGCAAGAGTCAAAAGATTCATCCGATTCAGAAAAAGACGATCCCTCGGAAAAAGACTCTTCCCACAAAAAAGAAGACCATGAGTCCAAAAAAGAGGAGCCGCAAGAGGGCGAAAAACAACCGCAAGAAAATAACCCGAGCGAATCTGCACAAGCTAAAGAATTAAGTCAGGAGGAAGCAGAACAATTACTAGGAAGCCTTTCTGAAGATTTAAAAAAGATCAGTCAAATGCAAGCGGGTAAGGCAAAGGCCGCACAATCCTATCAAGGCAGCAATTGGTAATTCGATGAACCCACTTTTTAATAAAGCCGTATTATCATTTCTCCTCGTTTGCATGGGACTGAGTTCACCCGCCTTTGCCGAAGACATTCAGGTTATGGCCACGGTTGATCGAAATCAGATTACGTTGGAAGACAGCTTGCAATTGTCCATCACCATTCAGGGGACACAAAATACTCCACCCCCAGAATTGCCATCTTTACCTGATTTCCGCGTAACATCTTCAGGAACCTCATCTTCGACGCAGATCATAAACTTTAAACGCAGCGTTTCCATCACTCATAAGTACCGTTTAACACCCATGAATAGTGGCCAATTTAAAATTGGATCAGTTCGAATAAGAGCCAACGGCAAGGTCTATTCTACCCAGCCGATTACAGTTGTGGTGCAAAAATCTACAGCTCAAAATAAGTCTGTAGACAAATCCGTATTTGTTGAAACGAATGTATCAAAAAAAACAGCTTATGTCGGTGAGCAACTGATTTATTCTTTTAAATTATTTCACCGAGTAGAGGCAAAAAACTTTGACTTAAGTATGCCTTTTGGAGCATCGCATTTTCAAAAGGAGGACTTAGGAAAAGCAAAAAGCTATCAAAGTGTGATCAACGGAATCCAATACCAGGTTCAAGAAATAGCTGTAGCCCTCTTTCCTATTAAACCGGGGAATGCAGAAATTCCCTCTGCCATGCTCGATCTGGACATCTATCATCGCACTCGATCAAACCGCAGAGGATTTTTCAACGATCCGTTTTTTGGTCAGGGAATCCGCGCTGAGCATAAGGTCTTACGCTCTAAACCCTTATCTGTAGAAATTTTGGCATTACCCGAAAAAAACAAGCCACTGGGTTTTAAAAAAATCATTGGTCAATTTAATATCCAGGCAAACTTGGGGAAAAACGATCTTGAGGTGGGAGACACCACCACCCTTACGATCACCGTTTCCGGCAAAGGCAATATTCGCGGAGTCACCTTCCCTGAACCCGACCTGAACAACCAATTCAAAGTTTATCCCGACCAACCGGAATTTAAACAAACCGTGGCAGCAAACCAGATAACGGGACAAAAAATTTTTAAATTTGCTTTGGTCCCCTTACAAGCAGGAACCGTAACCTTACCCGCGCTCACTCTTGACTACTTCGATCCTGAAGCAAAAGATTATCGGCAAGTTAAAACCAGACCCATCACCTTGAGCGTTCATCCCTCTTCTACTGAGGAAACTTTAAACCACGTTCAATCCAATTCGATCAACAATACTCTTACCAAACCAGAAATAGAAATACTCGCAGAGGATATACTACCTATACATACACAACTGAATGACTTCCAGAGCGTTGATATCAAGGTAGGCACTTCTACTTTAATCGGTTTCGTCTCCCCAGCCCTGCTATTTGTAATAGCTGCATTTTTCATCCGCCAACAAAAACGTTTGACTACCGATGTGGCTTTCTACAGAAATCAAAAAGCTTATAAAGCAGCATCGCAAAAGCTAGAAAATCTGGGGCGCTCCCAGAATTCTGAATCAAAGGAATTTGTAAGTGAACTCTCGGAAATACTACGCGAGTATATAGGTGACAAATTGAATATGCAGGGTAAAGCCATTACCGCCGCAGAAGTAGAACACAAACTGAAAGAATCGGATTACCAGGCCAACGCAGCCAGTAACACCCGAAAACTTTTAGAAAAATGCGAAGCCCTGCAATACACCCCTGTTTCTTCTGGAAACAATCTTGAACTTCTAAATGAGTCCCAGGACATTCTTAAAATTCTGGAGAAAAAGTCGTGAACAAAAAAGTTCTCATCTCCTTATTTATTCTGCTTTGCCATATCCCTCTGGTACATGCAGAGGATTTTATGAGCGAAATTGCTCGCGCCAATGACTTGTATGCAAGCAATAACTATCAGCAAGCAGCAGAGTCTTATGAGTCTCTTAGACAAAGAGGGTTCAACAACGGTTACATGTACTACAACCTGGGAAACACTTATATTCGCCTTGGCAAAACCGGGCCAGCCATTCTGAATTACATTCGCGCACAAAAGTTGATCCCACGTGATGAGAACCTGCAGGCAAACTTAAACTTTGCGATTCAACAAACGCGCGACAAAATAACTCTGCCCCCGCTCAACACACTCGCCACATTATTTTTCTGGGTCAACGACCTGAGTCTGAACGAAAATATCAATTTCGCTTTTGCCGTAAATCTGGCTTTTTGGCTGACCTTGACCGCATGGTTTTATTTTCGCACTGACTTCTTGAGATTAGCTCGAAATTCAATTTTCTTTTTACTATTACTTGCCTTTGTTGCAATCGAAGTTAAACTACATTTAGAATCCAATTCGAAGACAGGAGTCGTATTAGCAAAAACAGTTGCCGTTAAATCGGGTCTTGATGCCTCTAACATCACCCTGTTTGAGCTACACGAAGGTGCGCTTGTCAATATCACTGATGAGCGGCAAGGCTGGGTTGAAGTGCAACTCGACTCAACTCAAAAAGGCTGGATTCCCAGGGATTCATTAGGAGCCTGACTCCTTACCTTTTAACAGGAGTATTCCATTGGCCCTACCGCGAAAAACAGGTGGATGGGGAGCGATTCGCTATTCCCTTAAAATGGCACGCCGCGCTGGCGGTCTATGGCCGATGATGCGCGCACTTGCTTCTCGTAACAACTGTAAAAGCTGCGCCCTTGGAATGGGCGGACTAAAAGGCGGTATGCGAGATGAGCAAGGCCACTTCCCTGCTGTTTGCAATAAATCCTTTGTAGCGCAGGCCTCCGATATGCAAGGAGCCCTATCAGAACAATTCTTTATTGATCACTCTGTAGCAGAATTATCAAACTGGACTCCACGAGAACTGGAATGGAGTGGTCGACTGGTATCCCCCTTACTCTTGCAGGAAAATGACACGCATTATCGACCTATCTCATGGGCGGATGCCACAGAAAGGATCGTACAAAAGATTAATGCAACCTCCCCCGACAAAACATTTTTTTACGCCAGCGGTCGATCCAGCAATGAGGCAGGTTTTATGCTGCAATTGTTTGCGCGACAATTCGGAACAAATAATGTCAACAATTGCTCTTACTATTGTCATCAAGCTTCAGGAGTTGGGTTACAACAAAGCCTCGGAACAAGCACTGCAACCATTGATCTGAATGACCTCGACCATTCAGACCTGATATTTTTAGTGGGGGCCAACCCAGCATCAAACCATCCGCGATTTCTTCGGACTCTTATGAATGTTCGAAGACGTGGTGGACAAGTGATTGTTGTAAATCCCGCCCGTGAACGTGGACTCGAAAACTTCAGCGTTCCCTCTGATTTACGTAGCCTGTTATTCGGATCAGAAATCGCAAGTCATTATTTGCAACCTCATATCGGTGGCGATATAGCTCTATTCACCGGCATTGCTAAGGCTCTTTTTGAATTGGCAGAATCGAATCCATCGGTTTTAAGTCAGGAGTTTATTGATAATCACACAGAAAATTTTGCAGAGCTAAAAAACGACATCAAAAATATTCCATGGGAATCGCTTGAAACATCCTCAGGGATTTCGCGGAAAGAAATAGAAAAGACAGCGAACATTTTTTCAAAAAGTAAAAACGCCGTTTTTGCATGGGCTATGGGAATCACCCACCATGCCTTTGGTGTCGACAATGTTCAGGCAATAGTCAATCTAGCACTCATGCGTGGAATGGTTGGTAGAAAACACGCAGGACTGCTCCCACTCCGAGGACATAGCAATGTGCAGGGTATTGGCTCCGTTGGTTTCACACCGCAACTAAAACAAACAATTCTTGACAACCTCGAGTCCAAGTTTCCAGTCACACTTCCTTCAGACTCTGGGCTCGATACTCTGGCCTGTATGGAAGCCGCGCATCTTGAAAAATTCGAATTTGCATGGAACCTCGGTGGCAATTTATATGGTTCAAATCCCGACTCAACCTTTGCCACAGAAGCTTTAGCAAAAATTGACTTCACATTGTATCTCAACACAACTCTTAATCAGGGTCATTTTCTTGGGCGTGGTAAAACAACGCTTATTCTTCCAGTTGTCGCTCGAGATGAAGAACCCGAGTCCACGACTCAAGAAAGCATGTTCAGCTATATCCGGATGAGCCAAGGCGGTCCTGCACGTTATTTTGGACCAAGAAGTGAAGTAAAGATCATCTCTGAAATTGCAGAAAAAGTCCTTTCAAATGATCCCCTTCCCTGGAATAAGTTTGGAAAGACAAAAAATACTCGCCAGTTAATTAGCGAAGTGATTCCAGGCTTTGATGCGATGAAAATATCGATGAGACGGAAAAAGAGTTTCATATAGAGGGTCGAACCCTGCACAACTCTGAATTTCCGGTATCTGGAGGCAAAGCTTATTTTAAAGTCTGCCCCATTCCTGCCGTTAGGGAGAATAGCCAAAATAGGTTCATTTTGATGACGGTACGGTCTGAAGGCCAGTTCAACACTGTGGTTTACGACACAGATGATCGTTATCGAGGTGTTTCTGGAAGAAATGTTGTATTGATGAATAAAAACGATATGACGGCATTGGGTTTGTCTGAAAACAGTAGGGTAACGGTAAAAAACGCAACGGGGACGATGACAGCTCAGCGAGCCGTCGCCTACCCCATCAAAGAAGGCAATATTATGATGTACTATCCAGAAAGCAATATACTGGTTCCAAGAAATTCCGATCCGCAATCGAAAACGCCTTCGTTTAAATCCATTGAAGTTATATTGGAAAAAGAATAATGAACTTTTTAAACACAATTAGAACCACCCTCTTTATAAGCTTATTTATAATGGGATTCGCCCAGCTATCATCAGCAAGCGAGCCTTTTGTAAAAAAGATACGCATTAAAGGTAACACCCTAATTGACGCGCAATCGTTGCAGGAGCATTTTGATCTGGGTAACGGTCTTAATATGAATCCTTTCATTATGGACCTTGCAGCCAGTGAACTGCGCTCGGTCTATCGTTTCCATGGTCACCCGAGTGTGGATTCGTACTCCATGTTGAAAGTTAAAAACGGCACATTGACTTTAAAAGTAGATGAGCAGAAAGAATATCGTTTTGGCGCTGCCCGTGCCGAACTTGCTGTCTACAACCTTGACTGGGACTTCAATATGAAGACCACCGAACAGCAAAAAAATGATGCCATCCGCAAACTCGTCAAAGGCTATAAAAAAATAAAATTAAATGAAGAGATTGTGACTTCTTATCTGGTGAAACATCAAAGAGCCCGTATTGAGGAAATCCAGTCACAAAAGAAAAAAGCCATGAGAGAAAAGGTTGCGACTGCAGTAAAAGGTTTTAGAGAAAGAAATATTGCCGAAGCCAAGGCTGAAGCCCAAAGAATTGTGGAGATGAGAAAACGCGTTCAACTTGCAGCAAACAAAAAAGAATTAGAATCAGAGGAACCCAAGAAGGTCATGGAGTATGGAGAAATAACTCCTTTTGAAAGAAGTGCCTATTAAACACATTTCATCCTAGAGCCGAAAGAAAACCGGCAATTTGCGCTTTTTTACCCGCATCCCCCTCACGATAAATTTGTATAAGCTTTTCTACCACACCTTTTAATTTTCTATCCTGCATCATAAATACAAAATCTTCGTACAAGCGCGATGTCTCAGTGGTTCTTTCCATTTCAGGATCTGGGCCTTTAAGAACGGGGCCTTTTCCCGTCAACAACCAATAAATATTAAGATCGGTATATAGAGAGAGATTTGCCAAAGTCGTAGCTGATGGCAAAGACTTATCATTTTCTAAATCGGAAAGAGACCCCTGCGACACTTTAATCTTTGTGGACAATTGCATTAGCTTCAAAGGGACTGATTTTCTCCAAGCACGCAACCTTTGGCCTGTTGTTTTTTCATTTTCTTTTACCATATGCAATCTTCTCCTATTGTGATCTAAAATCAAGTCCCCTATTTGAGGGGTGGGGGAGCAGCAAAACTCATCCTGCTACCGGCGATCATAATAGGGATATTTTGTTAAAGAAGGATCAAGGGAAAGTTACAACTTGGTAAAACTATTGATGCCTTGGGAAATCATCAGAGGATGCAAAGGAAAGATCAGGAAAGCCAGCAAGAATTTTTCAGGTCAATCATCTTTTTCAAATCGATAACCAACACCACGAACGGTTTTAATATATTTACCCGTATCCCCCAATTTCGCCCGGAGCCTTTGGATGTGGGTATCTATGGTACGTGAGAACACACCATCTCCATATTCCCAAATCTGCTCCAAAAGAAAATCACGGGTTTTTATCTTTCCTTGATTTTGAATAAGGTGGGCCAGAAGCTTGAACTCAGTCAAGGTCAATTCAACCACCTCTTCTCCAACACGGACCTCATGTTTATCCGTGTCGATGGATAAGACTCCGATTTGAAATATGTCTTTGGTAGCAGGATTGTTTTGAACGGGAAAAATTCTTTTCAATAATGCTTTAATTCTAAGAATCAGCTCTCTGGCATTATAGGGCTTAGTCACATAGTCATCAGCGCCAAACTCTAACCCCAAAACACGATCAATTTCATCGTCACGCGCTGTCAACATTATTACAGCGAGGTCTCTAGTTTGCTCGTCGGATCTAAGAGTTTTGCAGACTTCCATGCCATTCACCTTGGGCATGTTGACATCCAGAATGACCAAATCAGGAAGCTTTTTTTTAATGATCTCAAGAGCGACTTCCCCATCTGGTGCTGTTTCCACCTGAAAGCCTTCTTTGCCAAGCTTGAGCTCTAAAGCCGCTAAAAGCTCCTGATCATCATCCACCAAAAGAATCCGGTTATTCATCAATAATCTCTAAGAATTTCATTAAACTGTTTTCCACTCACAATATTGCCGCATTTAAGTCATTTTTGTCAAATCAGTTACTGCTTGTCAAGCATAGGGAATTATGTCCCTTATAACAAGCTTTGATTTTTGAAACACTGAATGCAATCTTCCACGATCCAGTCTACTGAAGACAGTAGACCATGGTCACTATCCAGTTCCCGCAACTGGCACCAGGGGCGCTTGCTAACAAAGTTTCTCGATTCCTGAATATCCACTGTTTCATCGTGCAAACCATGCACAATAAAAGTCGGAATATTTCGCTCCAATGGAAGCGACTCCCAGGTTTCTGCGTCTCGAAACAAATGGGTGTTTAAAAAAACCTCTTTATTATAGCGGTAATGAAATACTGGAATTAAGGTCGTTTCAGACAATCTCTCTTCCAGCTTTAGTTTCTTCCTCCAGCGATTCAGGAAATTAAACCCAGGAGCCATAAGATAAAGAGCTTTCACCGATTCCCTATTTTGCGCCAAAAGGCTGGCCAGATATCCCCCCATACTACTTCCAATTAATGCAAAGTTTTTATTTTTCTCTGCATCAATTATCGTCTGAACTAACTTAATCTGGCGAGATAAGGTCAAGTTTTCAAAATCACCCTCTTGCAAATCGGGGACATGAAGAGGAATGTTTAGCTCATCAAACCGTTTTTTAAATACACGTGCCTTATTAGAGTTTGGTCCCGATGCGAAACCATGCAGATAGATAAATTCCGTCATGATCCATTGGCTGTTTCAGTTCCCCTCACCACTTCTCTCATAATCCACAGCAAAACCAGTCCCGGCAGAGCAAACAGAAAAGTGGCGAAAAAAAAGACAGCCCAACCCATTCCATCTACCAGCACACCTGATAAAGGACCGACAAACACCCTGCCCAATGAAGCCAAAGCTGAGAGTAAGGCAAACTGAGTAGCCGTATAATTATGGTTACACAACACCATCAAAAATGCGACAAAGGCTGCCGTCCCCATTCCTCCAGCGAGATTTTCAAAAGCGATGGTAAAAATCATCAGTGGATAACTCTTTCCCACGAGAGCTAAAACCATGAACGAAAGATTTGAAACCGCCTGTAGTATCCCAAAAATTAAGAGGGACTTGAACAGACGCAACCGCGCCATGAGAACACCACCAAAAAGGGCGCCGATTATGGTGGAAGCCAATCCCATCCCCTTATTAATGGCACCCACTTCTCCCACAGAAAAATTCACGCCTCGAATCAGAAAGGTGGTGGTCAGACTACCAGCAAAGGCATCTC
>JAJDBA010000337.1 GCA_029261675.1 Nitrospinaceae bacterium | reverse complement strand
TGGGTAGAAATGAAAATGACACCTACCGATGAAAGCTTGAGAGTATTGAAGGTTAAAACCACCGTTCATCATTCTCTTGGCCCAGACTATTTTGCCAATGTTTATATTCCTAACCAATATAAGGTTCTCAATCATGAGCCTTACGCTGGCGTTGAAAAAATAGAAGGTTACCAAGCCTATAAAATGAATATGAAACGAAAATATCGAGATGTGTTGGCGGAAACTAATTTCATAATTACTCCCCAGACAAAAGAAATCGCATCACTCCCAATAAAAGTGCATTTTGAGAATCTAAAGCAACGTCTACATGCAGACGAAACTTTTCAAATTTCAACTCAGGTCAAACAAACCAAGCTTGAAGGTCCTGAAAGGGCTGAAGCGATCTACCCTCAGAAACTGGGAATGTGACCTACCTGCAATGTCTCGAATAAAAGAATTCAAGGACTATTATAAAATTCTCAATGTAACCGAATCGGCGACACAGGAAGAAGTAAAAAAATCTTTCAGAAAGCTGGCTCTGGAATTGCACCCCGACCACAATCCGGATGACCCTGGAAGTGAAGAAAAGTTTAAAGATGTCACAGAAGCCTATGGAGTTTTAAGCGACTCGCAAAAAAAACAGGAATACGATCGCTTCCGCGCCGATCATTTTGCAGGTCGTACTTCTTCACGGTTTCAGTATTCACAGGAAGATATTTTCTCAAGTATGTTTCAAGGGAAAAATGCCAGTGATATTTTTGAAGAACTCAATCGCGAATTCAGCCGCTCTGGTTTTCGATCTGGAAATAATTTTTTCCAGAATGTATTTTTTGGTGGTGCAGCCGGCGGTATCGGACGCATTCTTAGAATGATACCAGGTCCCATCGGCCGCATTGGCATGGGAATCAGGATAGCGCAAATTGTAGGAACCTCCATATACGCTCTCCATAAAATGAAGAAAGCGAAAGACGCAACCAATCCAAATAAAAAACAAGAACCTGAAAATCCATTAGTGAACAATATCAAGGGTATGTTTAGAAAATCCCAAGCCAATGGAAAATCCCCTTTAAATGTGGACTTTTCTATTTCCATTCCTCCCGTGGAAGCATTAAATGGTACACGCAAAAAAATATCCTATCGAGTCAATGGGACCACCGAGCAATTGATGGTTCGCATTCCCCCAAAGTTCCCTTCAGGAGGTAAATTAAGAATACGTAATAAAGGCCACATTCAAAATGATAAACGTGGCGACTTGATTTTATCCGTATATATTGATCTGAAGACCAACGCCACCAGCTAAAAAGAAGAATGAATAAATCTCAAATAATTGACTACTGGCTCGCCTTCTTCCGTGACCTCTTGCTTGGCACACTAAAAAAACTTTTTCTTTTCTGTTTTATCGGATCGGGATTAGGAATTCTAACCATTATGGCTTTCAACTCTCAAATATTGGAAGTCGCTGACTGGAGTAATTGGCTAGAAATATTACTTATTTCTATGGCCTCCCTTTGGTACTTGGGATTTGGAGTTTTACACGGGGTAATTGCATGTGCCCTACAAGTGATGATTCAAAAAATCCGCGAAGCTTTGGAAGGTTTGCAACAACTGTTGGACTGGCTGACTCGAGAGGTAATAGGACGGATCCCGAAGTTCCAGAAAAATATTCCTAAATCAGAGCTGGAAGAAAAATACGATCAAGTCGGCAGTGAATTGCTCACCAAACTAAAACAAAGGGGCGGAATAACCGGATTCTTTTCAGGGATTCTATTTAGCGTTATCTTGAAAGTTTTAAAATTTTTCTTTCTTGACGAAGTTGTCGAAGAACTTCAAAAAAAAGATACCGGAGAAATCACCTCAGCAGACATTGAACATGCTGTACGTCGCGTGGGCACAGACGTTATGATCTCCCCTATCACTGACAATCTATTTTTAATTCATATTGTTAATATCGTCATTGGATTTCTTTTTTTCGGGCTTCCATTTAGTTTGCACTGGCTATTATAAAAATGTTTCAAAAATTCACTTCTCATGATTTAGTTTGGGCTCTTGGGTAGCAAAAACAAAGTTTTCAATCCCCACCTTTCTCACATCATAGATTATTTCCCCCAATAATTTAAAACCCACATTCTCATCTCCCTGCAACTCTAGTGTTTTAGTTTCCCTCGCTAAATCTTCTATCCACCTTATCATTTCTTTCCTATCGACCGACTTTCCATCTAATTCTAGACTCCCTGATTCTGAAATTTTAAGAACATGATTTTTATTCTGAATTTTTTGAGACGAGCGAGCTTCTGGCAAATTCGTTTTCAAAGAGCTGGAAACAGAAGTTGAGGTCAACATAAAAAATATAAGCAAAAGAAAAACAATATTGATTAGAGGAATCAAGTCCAATTCCAAATTCTTTTTATGGGTTGTTTCAATTTTAATCATAGCTGTTTCACACAATATTTTTTGACTTACATTACCAATGAAAAGTTTTTTGCCCCAGCAAGACGAGCCAAATCCATTACCAAAGCAAAATCCTTATATTTAGCTTTTTCATTCACATGAATGACAACAGCTTTTAGGGTTCGCTTATCAATTTCGGCTTTCAACAAAGCTTCAAGTTCGGTTAACTCAGCTCTTCTATCACCCACCAAATACTTACTGGAAGAAAGCATTTTTATAGAAAGCGGCTCATCGATCTGTTTCGCAGAAGCGGGACCTGGTGGAAGCTTTACCTCCAATCCCTGCCCAGAAATCGCGAAAGTAAGCATATAGAAAATAAGCAATAAGAATACGACATCAATCAATGGAGCCAGATCAGGTTTAAATCTTTTCTGTTTTTCCTTTCCAATATTCAACATATTTTTATTCTCTTAACGAGAAACTTGAGAAGCCGACTCAGGATAAAACTTTTTATCCATAGAATAAATAAATTGAGTCCCGTATTTATTGAGCATAAATGCCATCTTCTCTTTTTTTCGGTCGAAAAAATGCATCATCACAACTGCTGGTATGGCTACTGTTAATCCTGCAGCCGTTGTCAAAAGCGCCTCCCATATCCCCCCTGCCAACAAGCTTGGGTCAACTTGCCCTTGATATTTAGCCACTTTATTAAAAGCTTGAACCATTCCTATTACCGTCCCCAGCAATCCCATTAAGGGAGAGATGGTAGCAATCACTTCCAAACCTCGCATGTTTTTATCTAAAGCATTTATTTCTTCTTGACCTGCCAAGTTTAGTTTTTCTTCGAGTTTCCATCTCGGAACTCCTTTTTCATTGAGACCAGCCTCAATAATTCTACCTAAAGGATTTGGATTATTTTGGCAATGCTCCAAAACCTTTTCCGTATTTCCGTTCTCAACTAATGTAAGAATGGGTTTAAAAAATCCTTCAATATCAATAAAATAATTTTTATAGAAAATAAACCTTTCAATAATAATCGCTAGAGCAATAACAGAACAAATAAAGATGGGTATCATAACTAGCCCGCCTTTACTGATTAAATCTAATATCCCAGACATTAGCTTTCCCCCTTAAATCTATTTAAATAGTTTTTGTTAATGGTCTTGAACCATGTCTGGTTTACCATCAAAATTCCTGTCCAATTCCCTCTTCATTAGTTTCCCTGAGGAGTCAAAGTAATCCCATTGGTCAATTTGTCCGTCATGATTTGTGTCGTTTTCAACCTTTTTTAAGACATTATTCCCGCTAAAATACTGCCATTGATCTGGTTTAGAATCTGAATTTGTATCAAAACCGACCTTTTCTAGCTTTTCGTTTTGAAAATAATCCCAACGGTCTGTTTTCCCATTTTGGTTACTGTCATAATCTATCCTAATAAGTTTCTGGTCATTATCGAAATGCTGCCATACATCGGGTAATCCATTTTTATTTTCATCTATTTCTATTCGTATAATTTTTTCCGACGGGTCAAAGTATTCTTTCAAATCGAAATATCCGTTAAACTTTGAATCTTTCTCAACTCTTTCTACTTTTCCACTTTGGGAATAATATTGAACTTGATCCATTTCCCCATCTTTGTTCGAATCAAACTCAGCTTTTGACATTTTTTTTTCACCATAGAAATGTTCAATTTGATCAATGACCCCATCAAAATCGGAATCATATTCGATTTTATAAACTTCCCCCTCTTCGTTACTATGTTGCCATTGATCCATTTTCCCATCAAAATTTGAATCAACCTTGGAAACCTTGGCGAAACTCAGGCTTGCAAATAATGCAATCATAAAAATCGCAACACCAAGGATTTTAAAAATATTCTTCATTTTTATCTACCTCGTCTTGGAACAAATGAAATCGGAATTTTAAAATACGCATACTTCTTATTCAATGTTTCAGGTATTAGGGGGTAAGGTTCCCCTTTTTCTATAGCTCTTCGTGCTGCTTGATCGAGAGTTTCGTACCCCGAAGATTTTTCTACCCTCAAATCAAAAACCTTCCCATCTCGATTTAATTTAAAAGATAAAATTGCTTTTCCCTGCTGCCTTCTTTTCTTTGCTAAAGCAGGATAGATTTTTTCCTTGGCAATTTTCACTTGAATTGATTTTGCATATTGCTTCCAAATACCATCCAATTCTTCTTTGCTTAAAGCATTTTCTTTTTCCTGCTCAAACTCAACATTTTCTACAGGTAAGGGGGTTGGAGAAAATGAGGAAAAGAAAACTCTTTTACCTCTTCGCATTTGCGCTCTTCCCATTGGTGAGACCAATGAAGATGAAACAAGTGAGGCTGTGCCTTTTGGCTTTAAACCATAGGAAACCTTGGATAAAGAAGAATTGTTAGACCGAACCACCTTTGAAGCGTGCGGACTAACTGCATAATTTTGAGAATTCACACTTATGGAGGATACTGGAGAGGCTCTTAAAGCTTTACTTGAAATATTTGCAACAGCAACTGAAGGATATTGTTTAGAGAGTTGCGTTTCTGTTTTTTGTATATTTTTATATTGAGTGATTGCAGGAAGGGGTTTCAAATTTAAAAGATTATTCGGAGCTCTTTTTACAGCCGTTACCATCCTTGTTTTTCTCTGAACGGGTTTGACAGGCAATGGATTTACTTTCGGGCGGTTTTTATTTGGGTCTCTCTTAACAGGCTTTATGTTTTTTTTGAAAACTTCTTTTTTAATTGCTTTTATAGGAATTTCCTTCTTAATAATATCCAAACGCACTTTTTCCATTTCCTTTTTTGGCTCTACGCTATCCATCGAAGAAAAATCAGGAAGATAATTAAAAAAGAATAAATGAGCTAAAACAGACCACACAATGGCCTGTGAAATATTAAAAATTCTGGCTTTTGTTTTAATTATTTGCATTCTAATTTTTACAGTTCAAGATTTACTCATCCCCACTGGAAATAACTTTAGATATTCCCTTTAATCGCTAACCTGTCAAGGCAATCCAATAATCGTTCTATCTCACCTTAAAGTTCACTTGTCTCTAAAGTTTTTCTTTAAGAGTTTTTATGTTTTGTTTATATGTGAAGAGTTTCGTCACTAGTAAGCAGTGCCGTGTTGGCAAACAACGCCAAAAATAAAACGCGCGTAATGAAGAAAGCTCTCCTACGTTAACCTTCCCAAGGGCTTTTCTCAGTTCAAGTTACAAATAAAACTCCCCAAGGGAACCTTAAATGTTAGAAAAAGAAACTGGTATTTTTGACACCGTGGGATACTTATTCGGTCTTGCTGGAAATAATTAAAGAAGAACTGGAGGGCTTTTATTTAAAACGGGGTACGAATCGCCAAAGGTAACCGAATCGGCATGTGAAATAGAAAATGACTGAATTGAAGGGGGAAAACTCAAACTAGCCCATACGATTTCCAATTCCACGTTGTCCTGATACCATTTACAAGAAGCACAGTCTTGGTGAGTTTCCTCCAGATCGAAATCGTGGTTGTGAAGGATGGGGGCGAATCCAGTCAAAAAACCAAAAACCAGAATAAAAAATCCTGCTTGAAGGCGTTTTGAAAAAATAAATTTATTCGTTTGAGTCATGCTACCTTTGATGCGTCGAGATGCAAAGAGTATTAAAATTTTTCATAATTTATTAGTATAGCTCAGAAATATAGAATTACAAACCCAAGGATTAAAAGGCATAAAGTAAGGATTGAAACAATTTATTCCCTATTATAATTGAAATATTAAAAATCTATTGTGATTAAAAATATTGAATCCTTTTGGAGATAATAGTATCGTAACGTTTGATTAAATAATTTTAAGGTATTTGAATTGGCAAACTTTAATCAAAAAAGAGCAACTATCATGCGTTCCAAATGGGCCGTAACAATGCTGGCACTCTGCTTCAGCGTAATTGTCCTATTCGGAAGCCCATTACATGACCATGATCTGGAATCATCTCATATAGAGCTGGATTGTATATCTTGCCACCTTGTTCAATCAAATATCGGTCTCGAAAACAGCGATCCTGATTTCTCGCCTCTCGCCCAAATTACACATTGGGTTTCATTTGGCAAAACAGACTTATTAACTGTTTCCCTGCCTTCGGCTATTAGCCGAGCCCCTCCAGAGTTCTGTTGATCTGACTTATTCTCAAATTATTAATTTTTACTGACCTGGTTGTAACTGGACGCTTGTCTGGATTACGAATTGCGCTACTGGTCCCAATGCAACGCTTGGGAACCGTTAAATGCATTTTGAGGGTTGCTGTATTGTAAGTTTCCATTTATGGCAATCGTCTACCTGTGTCGGAAAACAGTCAACGGAGCATGTCATGTACAGATTTCCATATATATGTATTATTGCATTTTTAGTATTTTTGGGGATTCCTATTTCCTCAGTATTTGCTTTAGATTATGAAAAAGAAAGTGAAGGACCCAAGGAGCATTACGCAACTCATTTGGATGAAATCATTGTATCCACACCCATGCAGGATAAAATCTCCAGTTCTGCAAAGCCAGTTATCGTTTTACATGATGATAATTTACGCATGAAAACCGGTAGCACCATAGGAGAAACACTTCAAAATGAACTGGGTGTTCATGGGCAGTCTTTTGGTCCTGGTGTTGGACTTCCTGTTATCCGCGGTCAAGATGGCCCTCGGGTTCGGGTTTTGAATAACGGTCTGGGTACCAATGATGCCTCTCAGGTTAGTCCTGACCACGCTTCAACTGCAGTGCCTTTGACTTCAGAACGGATTGAGATTTTAAAAGGCCCTGCTACATTGCTATACGGCAGTGGAGCCATTGGTGGTGTGGTCAATATTATTGATAACCGCATTCCAGAAAAAGTACCCGATCAACTTGTAGGAGGATCGGTAGAGCAAAAATACAATTCCGCTACCACTAACCGTTCCACTGCAGTGAAAATCGAAGGCGGTAAAAACAAATTTGCTTACCACTTTGATGGGTATTATTCAAGAAAAGGTGATACTAAAATCAGCGGGGATGCAATCGATGCCACCCGAGCTCAAGTCAGTCAAGCTGGCACGGCTTTTCCTGAAAACTCGGATGGCTTTATTAACAATTCAGAGGCTGATAACTTAAGTGGAACGCTTGGTGCTTCTTATGTAGGTGATTTCGGATTCTTTGGGATTTCAGGAAACATGTTGGATATGGAGTACGAGATTCCATCTGGAGGTACTGCGGGAGGTGAACAAGCCCTCATCGAAATGGAGTCAAGAAAACTCGATTTAAAAGGGGAGTGGAATAGTTCTGGCGGTTTCTTTGAAAAGTTTAAGACCAAGTTCAGCTTGACCGATTATGACCATATCGAAGGCACGGAAGCTGCTTTTTCAAGTGATACTTTTGAAGGCCGGGTGGAAGCACCACACAAATCTCTACTAGGAATGAGAGGGGTTATGGGCTTTCAGTTAATTTCCAATAAATTTTCTGCCCATGAAATAGGGACCGGGGAGTATATTGTGCCCGTTACCGATACAACCAATTTGGCCGGATTTATTCAGGAAGAGTTCAATCTAGGAGCAACGGTGGCCCAATTCGGGTTGCGTATAGAGCATGTTAAGCTGGACTCTCAGTTACGTGCTAATCCGGATCAAGATTTTATTCCTATCAGTGTTTCCGTATCTGATCTGGTGAAAATCAATGATCATAGCTCATTCAACTTGGCTTTGAGCCGGTCACAAAGAGCGCCTCAAGTCCAGGAACTATATTTTAATGGTGGACATGAAGCAACCCGTTCTTTTCAGACGGGGAATCCAAATCTTAAAAAAGAAACTACCTATAGTGTAGATCTGGGTTACAAGTACAATTCAAAAAAAGTAGCCGCTGAAATAAACCTGTTTCATAACTGGGCAAATGATTACATTTTCACCCAAAGGACGGGGGGTACTTCAGCTGATGGTGATCCAATAGTAGATTATCAGCAAGGTGGAGCTACTTTTATGGGCTATGAAGCTCAGTTTATCTTCCATGTTTGGAAAAACTCCGCACAGGATGTCGATTTAACCTTGTTCAGTGACTACACCCGAGCAAAGCTGAATAATGAAGGTGATGTTCCGCGAATTCCACCTCTTCGCTGGGGGTTTCAAATGGATCATCGGTATGGAAATTGGAGTTCGAACCTTCGCTTGACACGTGCTGAAAGGCAGGAGTATTCAGGAGTTCTGGAGGCGAGCACACCCGGTTATACCTTGCTTAACCTCAATACGCATTACCACGTCGAAAAATTTAAAAACACCGATTTGGTTGTGTATGCTAAAGGAAACAATTTGTTAAATCAAAATATCCGAAACTCAGCTTCGTTTTTGAGAAACTTTTCGCCGGAACCGGGAGTGGGAGGTGAAATCGGAATTAGAATTGATTACTGATTAAAATTTCAAAAAAGAAATTTTAATCCGTTTTCCTCCAAGTCCCTGCTAACCGATTAAGGGTAGCAGGGATATTTTATTTCAAAATAAAAACTAAGAATAACTTTTTCCATTATTTCCGACATCCCCTAACATACCTTGATCCCAATGCTCGGAGTAATGTTCGTATCAGTCTTCTTTTCATCAAAAACGAGGTGAAAAAAGGTCAATGATCTCCCACAAACTTAATGGCAAAGATCCCCAAAAAGTTCATTCAAAAATAAATATCCTATTTAAGTTTTTCTAACAGGCTATCTTTGTAGAAATGCTCTATACTGTTCCGTTCGTATCCATACTTTCAAGGGATACATAACAAAAATGGAAATTATCAAAGAATAAGATGATCCGATTTAACAAACATACTCTGCTCTTAGCTATTACTTTAACCTTGGCATATATCCCAAGTAAGGTACAAGCTGATCCAACGTCGGTTTTCGTGAGCATTGCGCCACAAAAATATTTTGTTGAGCGGATCGGTGGTGATGAGGTTCAGGTTGAAGTGATGGTCAATTCGGGTGAGAGTCCTGCTACGTTTAATCCAAATCCTAAAAAAATGAGCCACCTTGCAAATGCAACACTTTATTTCAGCATAGGTGTTCCTTTTGAGAAAGTCTGGATTTCCAGAATCAAAAATATTCAACCTAACTTAAAAATAATTCCTTTAAATAATAATACGGCTCCTTCAAACGACCACCATCACGATGAAGGTGATCCGCATATTTGGCTCAGCCCTCCGCTTGCAAAAATAATGGTCACCCAAATTGAAACCGCTTTATCCAGACAACGGCCCGAGAAATCTGCTTTCTTCAAAAAGAACTATCAGGCACTTATCATAGAAATTGATAAACTCGATCAGGATATCCGACAAATTTTTGCAAAGGGAAAAAACCATACTTTTATGGTATTCCATCCTGCATGGACTCATTTTGCTGAAGCTTACGGTCTGAAGCAGATATCTATTGAGCATCAGGGAAAAGAACCTGGTCCGCGTGCATTGCAAGAAATAATAAACGCGGGAAAAAAGCAAAATATAAAAATCATTTTTGTGCAAAAACAATTCGGTCTATCAGTAGCTAAAAAAATAGCTAAAATGATAGGTGCCACCGTCCAAGAAATGGATCCACTTGCTGAAAATTATATAGACAACATGCGAAACACCGCACAAGCAATATCTGGAGCAATTAATTGAGTGAAGATTCTGTAATAAAAATCCGCGACCTCCATTTCAACTATGGAGATGTGCCGATTCTTGAAGATATCAACATCGATATACAGAGAAAAGAATTCATTGGAATGGTCGGCCCCAATGGCAGTGGCAAAACCACACTGCTTAAAATTATTCTGGGGCTACTGCATCCTGATCATGGAACAGTGGAAGTATTAGGAAAACCACCTGTGCAGTCGGTAAAAGATGTGGGTTATATGCCGCAATTGGCACCGTTCTCCAGAGACTTCCCAATCAGCGTTGAAGAAACCGTTCTCATGGGTCGGCTAGGAAAAACCTCGAGCATGGGATTCTTCAGCAAGGAAGATAAGCAAATTGCCGCAGAATCTATGGAAGCGGTGGAAGTTTTAGATTTACGAAAGCGTTCCATCGGTTCCCTATCCGGTGGGCAATTGCAAAGGGCATTGATTGCCCGCGCCTTGACCTGCAATCCGGAAATAATGATACTCGATGAACCCACTGCAAATGTGGATATGAAAGTTGAGAAAGATATTTTCGATCTTTTAAAAAAATTAAACGAAAAAATCACCATCATTGTCGTAACTCACGATATCGGCTTCATATCGCAATACATCGACAGGGTCGCCTGTATCAACCGTACCCTGATTTGCCATCCCACTTCTGAACTTACTGGCGAGACCATTGAAAACCTCTACGGCACCCATGTTCATATGGTACACCACCACCATGAAGGGGAGGGCCACCATTGAGTTCGTTTTTGGAAGCCGTCTCTTCACAGCCCTTCATGCAAAATGCATTAGCAGGTGGTCTTCTTGCCAGCGTAGCCTGCGGAGCCATCGGCTCTTATGTTGTGGTCAAACGCATCGGCTATCTCGCAGGCGGTATTGCACATGCTGTGTTAGGAGGAATGGGAATTGCCTATTATCTAGGTAGGCCACCTATTGAAGGGGCATTGGTATCGGCTTTGGTTTTTGCATTCATTCTCGGCTGGGTTAGCCTGCGAATGCAACAACAGGAAGATACCATTATCGGAGCGTTGTGGGCTGGTGGCATGGCAACAGGTATTTTATTCATCTCGCAAACACCGGGATACAACGTAGACCTGATGAGCTTTCTCTTCGGGAATATCCTGATGATCGCTTCTCAAGACCTTTATTGGATAGCAGGGCTCGATATCCTCATTCTGCTCATCGTATTTCTTTTCTATAAACAATTTATAGCCGTATCGTTTGATGAAGAGTTTGCTCGGCTTCGTGGAATTCCTGTTGAGCGGTTTTATCTGCTGTTCCTTTCTCTCGTCGCATTGACCGTTGTCATATTGATCCAAATCGTAGGCTTGATACTTGTCATTGCTCTTTTGACTCTTCCGGCGGCAATTGCCGGACTATACGTCCGTTCTTTAAGTCTGATGATGTTCCTTGCAACCTTATTGGGAATGCTTTTCACCACCGGTGGCCTCGCATTGTCATATCAACCCGACCTTCCCCCCGGCCCCACTATCATTTTGCTTGCCGGGGCCTTTTATCTTGTGTCGCTTGTTTTTAACCAAATCAAAAAAAAAAATTTAAACATGGGTAGTTGTTGCTCCAGCCTTGAAAAAGAATTTAGCGAAGTAGACAAAGACAAGCGCAAAATCCTGATTTGGGTACTTGCTATTAATGCCCTGATGTTTTTTGTAGAAGGCATATATGGCTGGTTTGCACAATCAAGTGCACTCATGGCTGATGCGCTAGATATGCTGGGAGATGCCGCTATTTACGGGTTCTCACTTTATGTCATTCGCTTACACCCCATATGGCAAAGTCGTGCGGGGTTCATCAAGGGGATCATTATGGGAATGTTTGCAATCAGTGTTCTTTTCGGAGCCATTTATAGAGCATTAGACCCTGTTGTCCCCGAAGCCACGACCATGGGGGTCATTGGTGGCATGGCTCTTGTTGCAAATCTGATTTGCGCGGTTCTATTATTAGGATTCAAAGATACAGACATCAACATGCGTTCGGCATGGTTATGTTCGCGTAACGATGTGCTGGCAAATATAGGAGTGTTGCTTGCGGCTGGCGGTGTCGCATGGACGCACTCACCCTGGCCCGATCTGATGGTTGGCGTTGCCCTTTCCGCACTAATACTGAAATCGTCTATCGAAATTTTGCGAGACGCAAAGCTGGAAATGGCAAACCATCAAAGCACTTAATCGATTCAAAACAACTCCAACTCAAGGCTTAGCCAATAGAAGTTCTATAGTAAAGCAACTTCCTTTGCCTACTTCACTTTTTAATGAAATAGCCCCACCCATTAGACTAATTAATTTTTGGGTTATGCTTAACCCAATCCCTACCCCGTCAACAGTACCCTTATCAATATTCAATCTTGAAAAAGGTTCAAATATTTCTGACTGGTTTTCCTTAGGGATTCCATGGCCGGTATCGGTAATACGGATCCGCACTCTATCCTCTTGTTTTTGCTCTTGAGAAATCGTAACAGAACCCTGCTCACGATTATATTTTATAGCATTCGATAATAAATTAATCAGCACTTGGACGATGCGAGTATGATCACCCTGGACTTTCAAATTATTTCCTTTGGGAGCCAAGCATTCAATTTTGATCTCATGATTTTCTGCTAGAGGCTTAATCAGTCGAAGAGCCTCATCCAGCAATGGACCAAGCTCAAGGCTTTCCATTTTGACCGAAAACTCACCCGCTTCAATCCGAGATAAATCTAAGACATCATTAACAAGTATGAGCAAATGGTTCCCTCCCTTTAAGACGTGCTCAACATTATCTTTTTGGACTTCAGATAGATTCCTCTCATTATTCATACCTAGTAATTGCGCAAAACCCAAAATTGCATTCAAAGGGGTGCGCAACTCATGGCTCATTCTTGCAAGAAATTCAGTTTTAGCCGCATTGGCTTTTTCGGCATCTTCCTTTGCTTGCATCATAGATGCATGAGCTTTTTCCCGCTGCCAACTCATATATAATGCCCGTGTGGAAGCGGCTAATAAAAAGCTGAATAAAATATAAAACCAGATTTTAAGTTTATTTAAAAAAGAAAAGGCCTCCTCATAGTCCATTTCACTTGCAATCCCAAACCCGAATTCTGGTAACCAGGCCCATGCTCCTACAACCTTTACTCCACGGTAATCCCTGTACCCATCAAGGTCATAGCCGTTTTCCCCTGCCAAAGCACTCAAGGCCATTCTTGTAAAAGGTTTTTCAATCGAAGATGGTGGAATCCTTCCTCTTTTGGTTAAGTTCACGCCAGGATCCCGAATCGATAGGTTTAAAATAGAAGGAGTTTCCAATTTGTCTGGAATTAACCCCATTACTTTAAGTTGTTCTTCAAAACGACTCTTCGAAATAATAATTCCTGATTCATTGAACGCAAAAATTTCTCCTGTTTTTCCAGTTCTTTCAATTTCGAATATATGAGAAAAAACTGTTTCCGGTCTTAGTCTCAATGCCAGAACACCAATAAACTCTCCCTTCAAACTTAAAACAGGAGTAGCAATCAACAAATTTGGCCAATCGTTTCTTAAAATCCCACGCCTATCAAGAATTTCAACCTCCGAATTAAATGGCAGAGTAATAATAGTATTGCCTAAAATTGCTAAATCAATAAACCGCTTTCCCAACCTATCCACTATTTTTCGGTGACCCATTGCCGCATCCTCCGATGCCGCAAAAGAAAAACCCGTTTCATCCAGAAGAACAAAACCCAGGAATCCAAAATTCTTAAGAGTCGAATTTAAATCTGACCTCAAAGCTTTTAACTTCTCCTTGTTGAATACCTCACCTGTCTCGCCTTTAGAAGAGTCATAGGCTTTTCTTAGTTCCAATGAATGTTTCTGGATTTCAGGAGTCGACGTTAAGGCTTGGACTTTAGCCTTCATATCACTTTCCCAGACTTTTAACATTTTCACCGAACGGGGAAGTGACATACTCAATTGTTCAAGAAAGATAGCTTTAACCTCACGTTCAACAGTTTGGTAACTTAACCAAGCCACAATCAATACGCTGAGTAAAAAACTAACTGAGAAACTAAGGCTGGAAGCCAGAGAAACAGGTGTGAATTTCTTTGTTCCTTTATGCCTCAAATCAGGACCAATCAATTCTTTCATCATTTTTCCTGAGTCAACAATGGATAAGCTTCGCCATTTTCATCTAAAGCTTTCAAAAACTCTAGAAGATCGTTTTTTTCATTTCCACTCATTCCAATGGGACTGATAAACGGACTTTTTCCTTTACGGGCAACCCCACCCAGGTCATAAAATTCAATGACCTCTTTAAGAGTCGACAAACTTCCATCATGCATATAAGGAGCTGTAGAGACTATTCCCCTTAAACCGGGAGTTTTAAATGACCCATCATGAAAAGCTTCTTTTGTGACCTTCTTTCTTCCTTCGTCTCCCTCATTTTCACTCCCTGTTAAGCCAATATTATGAAATTGATGATCTGTAAAAAAGGGACCGCTATGACAAATAGAACATTTGGCTTTGCCGGAAAAAAGTCTCATTCCTCTTATTGCGGCAGAAGACATGGCATTTTTGTCTCCCCGCCAATAAAGATCATAGGCTGTATTACCTGTCACCAAAGTTCGTTCAAAGGTAGCTATTGCCATTGCCAACCGCTCCGGGGTTATTTTTAAGCTGGAAAAAGCGGATTCAAACATCGCCCTGTAATCAGGGTGCGATTCTAATTCTTCCATCAATTCGCCCAGACTTTGATCCATTTCAGATTTATCCTGAATAGGCATTAAAGCTTGCTCCTCAAGAGATTTAGCCCTTCCATCCAAAAACAAAGTCTTTTGAAATCCTGCATTTAAAATACTTGGAGAGTTTCTCGTTAAAACCTGTTTTCTTATTCCAACTGATTGTGGCAAGCCATCCGTCCAAGATTTTTCAGGCAAATGACACGAAGAACAACTCACAGAGTTGTCGCCTGATAAGATGGGGTCAAAAAAAAGTTTTCTCCCCAAGTCTTCTTTCGCTTTTGACCAGGGGTTGTTATCGGGGTATGTTATTTCTGGAATTGGCTCGAAAATAATAGCTTCCGCATTGTTAACGGGAGCTATTAAACAGTTAAGGCTAATTATTAAAGTAAAAATTCGTAAAATCATTTATAGTTCTCAAACAAATTGGGTGCAAAGACAAATTTTCACACTTCCATTGCATGTGATTTTAATTCCAGGTTAGTTACAATTATTCAATCTTCCCGCCACAAAAACAACCAAATGTTATGATAGCAATATGATTTTAGGTTTAGACGACATTCCAGGCGGCACTGTTTTTGTTTCGTTTTTGCTTTGGATGGTATTGACGGGGCTTTATTATTTGGTCTGTTATCAAGCAGCTTTAAGCGTTATCGATGATATCACTCGCAACAGCTGGCTCAAAATACCAGCCTTGATGTGTGTGGCTATTCCATCTGCTGGCCTGATGGTGGTGTTTCATTACAAGCCTTATATTTTTACAGTTCTGATTTCGGTTGCGAATTACTTTCGGGTGAAAAAATTAATTCATGCTCCAAACACAAAATGGGGCGACATAAAAGTCAACCCCATCCTTTTTTATATGTCGAGTTATGGCTATATAGCCTTACTCGCAACACTGGCATTCTATCTCCCAACACTTAATTTCAACGAGTAACTACCAAGCTCTTTCAAACCTTGTCTAGCTTCTACTTCAACTTGAACAAATTGACAACATCCTGAAGGGCAGTAGCCATATTCGCAAGCTCAGCGGATGCTTCTTGAGTGTTGGCAGCCCCTTCTGTCGTGTCTGCTGCTGCTTGCGCAACTCCGTTGATGTTTTCAGTAATCTCTTGAGCCCCTACAGATGCCTCACCGACATTTCGATTGATCTCATTGGTGGTCGCAGATTGCTCTTCAACGGCACTGGCTATGGTGTTGGAAATATCACTTATTTGCCCAATAACAGTGCTTATTTCTCCAATAGCTTTAACCGCACTTTCAGTATCCGATTGAATCGCTTGAATTTTACTGCTTATATCTTCAGTAGCTTTGGCGGTCTGGTTCGCGAGTTCCTTAACCTCGTTTGCTACCACAGCAAAACCCTTACCTGCCTCACCCGCTCGTGCCGCCTCAATCGTAGCATTTAACGCTAGCAAATTAGTTTGCTCCGCGATCGAAGTGATAACCTTGATGACCTGTCCAATCTCAGCAGAACTCACTCCCAATTGCGATACAGTTTTGTTAGTAGTTTCTGCCAATTGAACCGCATCGCTGGTGACTTTGGTAGCCTGATTGGCGTTAGTAGCAATCTCTTTAATACTTGCACTCATTTGCTCAGAGCCAGCGGCCACTGTCTGAATGTTCTGATTCACTTTTTCAGAGGCGGCCGAGACAACATTTGCTTGAGACGAGGTTTCTTCAGCATTCCCTTTCATCTGTTGGCTGGTTGCTGTCAACTCTTCAGAAGCTCCAGCAAGAGTTTGTGTATTGCCCGCCAGAGTTGAAATATTATTATGAAGATTTCCCAACAATTCCTTCAATCCACTTCCGATTTGACCGAGATCATCATCTCCACTAACTCCAACATCAAAGGCTAAATCTCCCTGGCTAGCTGCTTTGACAGCATCAAGAATTTTATTCACCTTGTGAACTTTATCTGTTATATCAGTCGCAAATTTAACAACCTTGTAGGGGTTACCCTCGGGATCAAAAATAGGATTATAAGAAGCCTGAATATATATTTCTCTTCCACCCTTTCCAAGTCTCCTGTATTCACCCGAATCAAACTCGCCGCGATTGAGTTTCTCCCAAAACTCTCGATACTCATTGCTATTGCCATAAGCGGGTTCAACAAAGTTTCTATGATGTACCCCCACTGCCTCATCCAAAGAGTAACCCATTACGTTGAGAAAATTTTCGTTAGCGGTGATAACGGTCCCATCCAAATTAAACTCGATCACGCCCTGCGATTTGCTGATCGCATCAACTTTCCCTTGAAAATCCGCGTTCTTTAATTTTTGTTCCGTTATATCTGTGGCAAATTTAACTACCTTGTAAGGTTTTCCTTCAGGATCCAAAATAGGGTTGTAGGAAGCTTGGATATAAATTTCCTTCCCCCCCTTTCCGATGCGCTTATATTCACCTGAATCGTACTCACCACGGTTGAGCTTCTCCCAAAGCTCCCGATACTCCTTGCTATTGCCATAAGCAGGTTCAACAAAGTTCCTATGGTGCACACCAACCGCCTCTTTTAAAGAATAGCCCATTACGTTGAGAAAATTTTCGTTGGCAGTTATAACAGTACCATCCAAGTTAAACTCGATCACGCCCTGTGATTTGTTGATCGCATCTACTTTGCCCTGAAATTCTGAATTCTTTAATTTTTGTTCTGTTATTTCTGTTGCGAATTTTACTACCTTATAGAGCTTTCCTTTTGAGTCGAACATCGGATTGTAGGAAGCCTGGATATAAACTTCCTTCCCCCCCTTACCGATG
>JAJDBA010000336.1 GCA_029261675.1 Nitrospinaceae bacterium | reverse complement strand
TCAATGATTGTTGGTAAAAAAGGTAAGGGAAGAAGAAACTTTCTTCTCCCCTTGACGAGAGTTAAATTAAAGTTCGGAAGGGTGTTTGTGTTCTATGCCTTTCCATTTAGAATGAGCCTTGTTGATGTGACCCTTCATATCTTCATTCCATTTCGCCTGAATTTTTTTGTCGAGGTTCAAATACAACTTTCCATCGACAACTTTCCAAATGGTCGGATCTGAATAAAACTTTTTACCGACTGCTACGCCATAGGCACAATATCCACCGAATTGCGGTGCATATTTTTCAGGATTGGCTTCAAACATTTTCTTATTTTCTTTACTTGCGAACAAATAGGTGCCGCCTTCATGAGTGGCTGTATGGAAACCACTTCCGCGCTGAGGTTCCCCTGCCTTAAAATAAGAAACGGGATCATATCCGCCCATTACTGGGGTAGATTTTTCTGTTCCATTTACCATGCTCGCAATAGCACCATTGGCGAATAAACCGATTATTAAAGCTGCTGCTGCGAAAAAGCGGGATCCACGTTTAAATACAGAATTCATAACTGACTCTCCTTAATATTAAAGTTAAAATTATATTTCCTAAAAAATATACAGATTGGTATGCCTAGCGGAGGATTCCTTACAGCTTTAGAAAACAAAATTAAAATCCTTTATTTGCAATAATTTGCGTAATTATTTAGAGTTTAAGATATGCACAAATATATTATTTTTTGATTTTTATTAAAATTTAATATACATATTGGTGTACCAAGAGAATGGGGGGGGGTTAAGTTGTGCCACTATTATCAAAACGCGAACAACTAATTCAGGCGGCGCTGGAGTTATTTTCGATAACTGGATACAGTGCGGTAGGGGTTAATGCTATCGCGGAAAAAGCGAGCATCACCAAAAAAACGCTCTATCATCATTTCAAATCGAAGGAAGAGCTTATTCTTGCCGTCCTTCGCTACTACGACGAACGCCACCGCAATTCCTTTATGCGAACTGTTGAAGCGAAAACAGAAAACCCGAAAGATCGTCTGTTGGTGATTTTTGATATTTTAGAGGAATGGTTTAACAGCAAAAATTTTTCAGGATGCCTGTTTGTCAGGGCAATGGGGGAGTATCCCGAAGAAGGTACATCCATACGAAGTGTTTGCCAGGAATCAAAAATTTTGACTCAGAAGTACATCCAAAGTTTGGCAGAGGAAGCAGAATTGCAAGATGCCGATGAATTATCTGAACAATTTATGCTGTTAATAGAAGGAGCCATCACTATGGCTCAAGTGAACAATTCGCATCTCAGCGCAGTAAGAGCCAAAAAGGCAGCCAAGGTCTTAATCAAAGGCTCCGCACAATAACCGACCCGCAGTAAGTTCTGATATCTTTATTTCTCCCCAAAAAACTTTCTCGTTTCATTTAATTCAGGCAACTCCGAACTAGCACCTTTAAATTGGTTGACCACCTGCCGGTAGTTCTCCATTGCAATATCTCTATCTCCTTTTGCACTGGCGGCGCGGGCCGCACCCACTAAAGAGCGAATTCGATTAGGATGCCGTAATAAGGAGATTGAAAATTTTTCATAGGCTTGAATGGGTTTGCCGGCCTTCAAATAAACTTCTCCGAGCAACTCATAAGTAGGTTTGAGAATACGCGGTGGACCAGAAGGTGCAGGCAATTTCTCCTCCAACAAGACCGCTTTCTTTGCGAGTTCAATCGCGGCGTTATAATCTTTTTCAAAAAGTTTGATCGCTGTTTGAATTTCGAGTTCCCATACTTGTAGATATTCAATACGCTTGAAATAGTTTTCGCGAAGCCCATTTTTTCGAATGGCTTGCATCTCGCTAAGATACTTTTTTGCCTCTGCAATTTTTCCCTGCATCCCGGCGGCGAATCCGCGAGCGAAATTATATCCAGCTAGGGAAAAACTTTTGGGTTTCCATCCATCCGGTAAAGGGAATTGGTCTGCGGCTTCCCATTGCTCTGTTTCAATAACTCTGGCAGCAAGCATACGGTAATAATATTTTCCGGCTCTTAAATTGGATTGAGACTGAATCCCTTCACGCATATCTCTTTGCTGAATATCAAAAACCGCTGCGGCTTTTTCAAGGAGTCCTTGTTGCAGGTAAGCATAGTGCAGCCATTGCAAACTATGGTAATCACGTTCACTCCGCGGTAGGTTTTTCTGTTCTACCCAATCGACCGAAGTGCGCCAGCCATTTTCGTTAGATATCACGGCATCAGACCACATGCCAAGTTGCACAAAAATATGCGCCGACATATGTTGAGCATGATGCGATGCTGGTGCAATTTTTGCATACCGCTTGGCGGAAGGTAAGGCCAGTCGCGCCAGATCGGGGTGATCAAAAGCATGGATGGCATAATGTGCCGCGCAGGGATGATCGGGGTTTTTTTGAAAAACTTCAAGAGCGATCGCACCCGCCTCAACTTGCAGTCTTAATTTGTTGACTGTGTTTCTGGCGACACCCAGCTTGGACAAACTGTAAAAACAAGCGGCCTCTAAATCATCAGGATAGTTGTGATAAATATATTCCATCGCTTTAGAATAAGCTTTATCGCGCATATGCTTCTCGTCATCACCATAAAGAAGTCGGACGGCGTGAATATAGTCTTGCTCTCGCTGTGTTAGCTTCGAAATTTCTGCTACTTTTGAAAGGGCCTCCCTTGCAGATTTTTCATCTTGGTCTTCCCAGAGCGGGTGGTTATGGGCCATGGCCAGCCCCCAATAACCCATCGCGAAATTAGGATCAGCAATTATGGATTGTTCAAAGGCGCTTAAAGCTTCTGTGTACCAGAACGAATGCAAGGCTGCCACACCACGAACAAAATGTTTTTGCGCAGGTCCGGAAGAGGAGGTCGAGAATTCTACGGTCCCAAGTTGGTTGGAGGAATCAGAGGCATACGCAAACGAACTGAGATTCACTGCAACAAGTGCCAATAAAGAAATAAGAACCTGAAACATAAATTACCTTTTCAAGGGTTGCGGATAATCAATTTTAGCATAATTAAAGTTATAAATAAGGTTATGCAATTTGGTTCTCTGTTAGGAAATAAGGGTTATAATAAACAATCCCAATATTCGAAGAAAAAGGTTTTTAGTGACCGAACTAGTTTTTGGTACTGATTAGAATAAAGAATATGGAAAAGAAGATATTACTGGTTGAGGATAATGAAGTTAATCGAGTGCTTGCCTTGGAGTTACTGCAAGAGGAAGGTTACCTGATATCTGTAGCCAATAACGGACAAGAAGCTTTAGAGATGTTGGGTAAAGAAATATTTGACTGTGTGTTGATGGATTGCCAAATGCCAGTTATGGATGGATATGAAGCCACTCGGAAAATTCGGAAATCAGGCAACACCATTCCCATTATTGCGTTTACTGCAAATGCGATGTCGGGAGACAAAAAAAAATGCATCGATGCGGGAATGAGCGATTATATTTCAAAGCCCTTCAAGTTTATGGAATTAACATATTTATTGGATAAATGGATTTCCAAAAATAAAAAAAACACTGAAACCCAAAGCGATGCTCCGACCATTGACAAACGGGTAGAGGGTGAATTTCCTGATCTGGCAGGAATAGAAACAAAAGAAGGTCTCAGGGTCGCGGGAGGTAATACGGAAATATACAAGAAAATTTTGGAAAAATTTTACCAAGTCAATTTGAACACATTGACAGAAATAAAAAAGGCATTGGAAAATAACGAAACACTCGTGGCGGCGAGACAGGCCCATACGGTAAGAGGTTCGGCAGCAAGTATTGGCGCGAAAGATCTTGCCGATATTTCTCAAAGATTAGAATCTGCAATTAAAGAGGAACAAAAAGAAGAATTGAAAATTTTAATGGACCATTTTTCAAATTCTCTGGTTTCTGTTCTGGAAACATTGAAAATATTTTCCTCCCAAGAGTTGAATTAAAAATCGAGCATTTTATTAATCTTAAATTTGATTAAAACGTGTCGTCAATCTACTTCAGCTCAAGCTCCCCACTGGCAGAAACTTTTTCACATAAAATTGCTCGTCAAAGTGAATCTTTTTTGGAATCAGAATGTAAAGTTTCAATCTATAACCAAAATATTTCAAAAGAGAGAATTAGAACCCAAATTGAAGGTTGTGATGCATTGATCGTTGTCGTTTGTGCCGACCCATCTCCCGAGGATATTTCCGCTTATAACCTTATTGATAATGAACACATCCGATTTGAAATAATATCGGCAATGAATCAAGATATTTTAATTGTTCCAGTACTGATCGACGATGCAAAGCTGCCAGAGAAGGACAACGTCCCCGGCGCGCTAAAGAAGTTGCTCGATTGCAGATCGCATCGCTTGCGAACGGTTTTCTGGTCTGAAGATATGGAAGTTCTTCTCGAACATCTCGAAGAAGAACTGAACTTTATCAAAGAAGTAAAGGGAAAGATGACAGAGTCGGTGGAAGTCAATTATCAGCGGCTGGCCGAAATCGATGGTCGAAATACCAAAAAAGATAAAGTGGATTTAGAGACATCTGACTTTTTGCAGGTGCGCAAGATGATCGAAGCAGAAACCATTTTCCTACAAAAAGCGCGTGGGGTCGCCGACAAAGAAGCGGAGAAAAATGCATTGTCGGCACTTGCACTTGCTTACTCCCGACTGGGGCAAACTCGAAAAGCGATTCAGTATTTTAAAGAGCAACTAAATATTTCACAGGAGTTTGAAAATTTTGAAGAAGTTTGTGGTCTGCTGGCCAATCTAGGAGATGCCTATGCCGTTTCCGGAAACATTGATCGAGCAAAGAACTATTACGAAGAACAACGCGTGCTTGCAGAATCTAAAGGGTTGCATGCTTATGTAGGCACCTCCTATAACGGGATTGGATTTGTATATGTAAAGCAAGGCAAAATTGAAAAGGCAATCGATTGCTATTTTAAGGCCCTTGAAAGTTACCGCGAATTAGAAGATGACGACAAACAGTTGGAGTTGCTGGTTGGCATCGGACTCAACTATCGAAAGCTGGAACAATGGGAGAAAGCGATCGAATGCTTTGAGCAGGCTTTTAAGATTGCTAAATATATTGAAAATAGAAAAGAAGAAATTCAAATCCGTATTGATTTAGCAGAAATATTTTTCAAAATAGAAAAGCGCGACCTGGCCCTTTCGCAAATTGAAGAAGCAGAAGAAAATCTTAAATATGTTAAGACGGGCTGGTCTAAATCTTTGATGCGGCGCATTGACTCATTAAGAAATTTTTAGAAAATCCCCAGAATATGAATTATTACCGTGCCTTAACAATAGCAGGGTCTGACAACAGCGGCGGTGCGGGTATTCAGGCAGACCTCAAAACCTTTTCTGCGCTAGGTTGCTATGGCATGTCGGTTATCACCGCATTGACGGCTCAAAACACACAAGGCGTAAAAGATATTCAAGAAATTGAACCGCAGTTTGTAGAAAAACAAATAAACTCCATCTTGGAGGATATTGGTGTCGATGCTATCAAGATAGGTATGTTGTTCAACACCCCTGTTATTAAAGCAGTCGCAAAATGCTTACGTGAAATTAAAGCATGTCCTATCGTGCTCGACCCGGTGATGTTTGCAAAGAGTGGAGATCGGTTATTGCAGGAAGACGCGGTTGAATCTATCAAAAATGAACTGTTTCCATTGGCAACCTTAATCACACCCAACATACCTGAGATAGAGGCTTTGTTGGGTTGCTCGATTGACTCACTTGAGTCCATGCAACAGGCAGCGATCGATCTAAATAAATCAGGCCCCAAGGCCGTCGTAGTCAAAGGCGGGGCGCTATCGGCTCGTGCGAGTGACGATTGTTTAGTGATTGAAGGCGGTGACCCGCAATGGCTAAAGCAAGAACGCATAGATACCAAAAACTTACACGGAGCGGGTTGTACATTTTCTTCAGCCGTTGCGGCTTTTCTCGCCCGGTCTTATAATCTGGAAGATGCCGTTAAAGAAGCAAAAACTTATCTCACACAAGCTCTTATAGCAGGTGCAGATAAAAACCTGGGTCACGGTAAAGGACCCGTAATGCATTTTTATAATACTTGGGGAAAATAACAGTATGTCTTTTTCAGAATCCGCCTGGAAGGCGATCGAACCTATATATAAATCTATTTTAGAGCATCCGTTTAATCAAGAACTGGCAGAAGGAACCCTTGCCAAAGAAAAATTTCAGTTTTATATGAAACAAGACTCCTTATACTTGGTAGACTTCGCCCGCGCCCTTGCCGCTGCCGCTTCTCGCGCGACCAATCCCGACGACCTTGTTTTGTTGCTCGATTTTTCTAAAGGAGCGATCATCGCAGAGCGGGGACTGCACGAATTCTATTTCGATTTTTACGGAATAAAACTGGATGTTGAGAAAGCACCGGGGTGTTTCACCTACACCAATTTTTTGATCTCGACAGCAACCCATGGTAGTTATGAAGAATCGCTCGCGGCTCTGTTGCCCTGTTTCTGGATCTATCAAGAAGTCGGACTGCATATCCATAAAAGTGCAGCCTCGCAAAATCCGTATCAGAAATGGATCGATATGTATTCGAGTGAAGAATTTCAAGACGTGGTAAAAAATGCGATAGACTTAACGGACCGCGTCGCTAAAGATGCGAATAAAAAACAGCTACAAAAAATGGAAGAAGCTTTTGTAACGTCGACCCGGTTAGAATGGATGTTTTGGGATTCCGCCTACCAAATGGAAAGCTGGCAACCCAACTAAACGTTGAAAGGGAAAAAACATGGCAGGGAAAAAGATTTCAGTTGAATTTGATGTGCAAGAAGACCTGGTAAAAATGCTCGAGTATGCCAGCGATAAATATCGATTGGGTGATAAGTCGAAAGCCCTGCGATGCATTTTAGACTATGTCGCCACAGATGCCGATTGGGAAGAAATGTTCAAACAAATCCGCTGCATCCGTTGTGGCCCCGATGGTGGATGGAGTCAGGAAACGCACGAAGCAAAACAGGGTTGAAGATAATGCTCCTCTCCCTTGAGGGGAGAGGCTGGGTGTGGGTGCTATATAATGTTCACCCTGATACAGGGTTCCCTGTAAGGATTTGCTGTTGATTTTTAAGGCAAAAAACAGGTAAAGTACATTCTTTCAATCCACACCCAATCCCATTGCCAGCGTAGCTCAGGGGTAGAGCAACTGATT
>JAJDBA010000335.1 GCA_029261675.1 Nitrospinaceae bacterium | reverse complement strand
GATACCGTGAGGTCCCGGGTAGGCCCTGTTGTCTACGTCACCACTCGGCTTTTTTTTATGACGAAACAACAGGAGGAAGTTATGAATGATGCAAGATCGCAGCTTGAATTAAGAGTAATTGATACGTGGGTAAGAAATTTCGCAGAGTTACCAGCTAAATGGTTGACTCACTATATTGTGAACGACCTCACCGAAAAGGCAGACTTTTTTATTAACGGGGTATTACTTCCAAAAGAAAGTGACCCGTCTAAGTTGCCTGATATGTTGACTGATCATTTCAGGGTTATTTTAAAAGAAGGATATTGCCATACTTATTCACATACGGTTCACTTCCAATTAGGAAGAATTCTAAACAGGGCGGCACGATTTCAGCAAGAGGCAGGAAACCCCTCTCTCATTAAATCGTTATCCGAGTATCAAGGGATGGTAGAGGGCATATTTAGACATGGGTCATGGTCCAACCAGCACCTTTTGATAGGAGCAATTGAGGCGGGTTTTTTAAAATCACTGAATGCTCCGCAAAACGACCCCCATCCTTGCCTCAATGCTCAAACGATAGAGGACGAAGCTGAAAGGAAGAGGAAACGTAGAGTAACGGCTAAAAAGAAATCTGTAAAAAAGAAAGCTACCAAGAAGAAGGGCACCAAGAAGGGCGGTGCTAGATGAATCAACCGATACCAACAATCACGGATAATTTAAAGGCGATCATTGAGACGCAGGAAAAAACTATCAAAATTATGGAAGAGAATGAGGGGATGTTGAAGCGTGAGCTAGCTACCCTAAAATCCATAAAACCTAAGGAAAAAAAGAAACGTACTCCCAAGCGCAACAAAGGAGCCTGCAAGCTCATCCACCTTGATCAGGTGCGTAGGATGAAAACTGCACGGACAACCTGATATACTTTAGTCAGTATGATGGCAACCGGGCCGGGGCTCCTAATGGGGCTCCGGTCAATTTTTTAGAGGATATTACATGAATGACTCTGCTGTTTTTCTGACAATAGTTGGAGCTATAATTGGGAGCGTTCTCGGCCCAATTGGAGATGGTGTTTCTCGCCTTTTCCTCAATAATCATGAAAAAGAATCAAGCCTTCACTTTGCGCTGCTACTATTTTTAGTTGCGAGTTCTTTATGGGTAATTGGAGAAGCTTTAACGTTGCTTGGGTTTGATAAGGCTTCCGCTGGGCTAATTTATTTAATTTCTGCCATTATACTGGTAGCAGCATACAAACACTTTAACGGTAAGGAAAATTTAGATGGTGTGGATTTAAAATTACCTTTTAAATTTTTACTAGTCGGGAATTTTATTTGGTTACTTGCTGAGTCTACTGAACTAATGCTCTATAGTTTCTGGGATTGGGGTGAATCGTTGATTCCACTTTATGTTAGGTTTGGAGTATGTATATTTGCTCTAGGTGTATTCGGGATAGGCATTAAAAAGACCTGGGGAACCATGCCGGATAAAAATTAAATGACAAAGAAACAAATAGGCAAGCGTTTGAGAGAGTGGCGTATGGAGAAAGGCTGGAAAGGTTATCAATCAGCCAAGGCTATCGGCATATCTCAAGGTTCTCTGTCCGATATAGAGAACGGCAAATCATATCCATCGGCACCCACCATCATAAAGCTGATGACCAGGACGGATATAGATATTTACTGGTTGCTGGGTGTGAAGAAGTAACCCCACGGCTGGGGCCTCGAAAGGGGCTCTGGTTTTTTACCTAATAGCCACCATCTTTGAATATGTCTTCCTTCATCGAATCACTTGGTGCTTTACGTGTCTTACTTCAATGCAGTGCTCCGTTTATTTTTGTTTTCTCTATCTCTAACAAATGTCTGGCTTGTGCCTCCTCCATTAACCTTTTAGTTATTTCCATGTTTATTATCAGCTCTTTTTTTTCTTTAATCTTTGGTCTTAAGGATGGTTTGTTTTCAGCTTGTAAATATTCAGTAAACGTACTCATAGCTTCCAAATCTTTTCTTATTCCCTTTACGGCAGAACGAACCGTTCCACCAAGGTTTCCAGTTATAACTTTCATTGCAGCTTTAGCTCTATGCATTGTTGACTCTTCTTTTAGACTAACAACCTTACCGGGCCCCTGCCTAACAATTTCCCTTCTAACTTTTTCCTCTTGCTCTAAAACTGCTAGATTGTCTATCTCCTCTTGAATGGCATCATTAACACCTGAAATAACCCACTCGAGCTGTTTTTTCACTCTTTCTTGTGTAGCAATTTTTTTTAGACCGTCTCTAATTATTGCTTCATCTTTAATTGTTGCTTCATTCTTAATTGTTGCTTCATTCTTTGTTGGGATAATTGGAACGTGGTGGCGCATATCAGGTGTATGAAGAGGTTCCTTGGGTTCGTGAGGCGTGGGCTCCGGCCTTTCAATATTATTCCCAAAACCAGGAGAAGGAAAAGGATCATCCTTTGTTGGGATAATTGGAACGTGGTGGCTTTTTTTAGGTGGCGGAGTAGCTGGATTAGCAGGTTTTTTATTGCCCGGATCTCGTCCATTTCTTGGCTCCTTGCCATTGCCTCCCGCACCACTACTCATCCCCGGCCCAATAGTAACCCTTTCTCCAGGGAAGGCATTAACTAAATTCGCCCCAATAAATATAAAGCTACCAATTATTACGAATGATAGTGTTATGTGTTTTATCAACTTACTCATTTACTTTCTCCCCAAACTTATTAATTTCTTAGCTTTAAGTTTATTAAACTTTTGAGCTTTCAATAATACCCCAATTTGACATTATCCGCACTCTGAATTAGCATTAGGCATCCCAAATCTAAGGAGGTTGTTGTGAAGAAGCACATAGGCTCAACTATCGCTCTTGTCATTGGTGCCCTGTTGATAGCTTCAGGCGCGGCAAACCTAAGCCCTGCTTTAATATCTGGGCTGACAATAGTCTTGGGGGCACTGGCATACAGGTCTGCCAAAAAAAGAAAACTGGCTGATGTTTCTAATTCTGCATTGCGGTTAACTATAGAGATAGTTGGCGTCGTGTTGAGCATTTTAATTGTTTTCCTGCAAAAGGATTTAAAACATTTAATAACAAGCGACCCAGTTCCCAATTTACTGATTCCGCTTTGGGTGCTTATTGCTTATTTGGTTGTCTCTTTAAAAAAGAATAAACCTAATGTCCACCTGGAAAATTAACCTAAAAGAACAGACCGCTACCAGCATCAACGGTATCACCTTCAAGCTGACTGAGAAGAACGGTGAGTTTGAGGGCGTGTGCCTGAATCCCAAGGATATACCGCCTGATGATTTGGACGATGTGACATTGGGCAGGATGATTGAGGAAGCGGGTATATGGTATCGGAGAGAGTTGAAAAAACTAAAAAGATAACAATGTAAATTAAAATTTAAAATGAAAAGGAAATCCATGAAACAAATTATATTTTTATCTTTTCTGATTTTTGTGTCGCCTATAAATGCATATGCAGTTGAGTTTGAATGGTTAAAAGAAGTGAAAACTTATAACTTTTTTCAGATAGATAATCTCCCTGATAAAGGATGGGCATCAAATCAGGGGGACAAGTTTTGCCAAAGTATTAATAGGGGGCAGCGAGCCTTTACCAAAACCGTTAGCGTTCCAATAGCCCCAACTGGCTCAAGCTCTAGTATACGTACAAGCCTGAGCTATGCTGAGGGTATTGATGTTAAATATGCTGGAGCGTTTATGGCTAATGCCGGGACAGGTAATCCTCGATGCACTATTCCAGGTGATCAAGCCTTTTATCATTGTTCGGTAGATTGCCCCATTGGCTGGTCTAGGACATCTGAATGGGCATTTTCCATGCCCCCTACGTTTAGCATCACTTTTTTTAACTCAAGCGATTGTCTAGATCGTGTTGGGTGGATTGTGCTTTGTTATTAATTGGGTGTTTTTCATTCAGCCAATTTAAAGAATTTTCGACACCTGAAGGGGAAAAGGGGCTAGTTATCGGAGGAAAGGAACAGATACTGGAACGGATAAAGGTTATTAGTGGGAGGGAAAATGAAGCGTGACATGGATCTCGCCAGAAGCATACTCATCGAGGTGGAAGCGGCAACCGAACCTTGGGGCATGTTGGAAATTAATGTGGATGGCTATGAAGCTGAGAACATCTCTTACCATATAAAACTTTTGTATCAGGCTGGATTAATAGAGGCTGAGGATACATCGACTTTAGGTGTAGGCGGTTTTGAGTGGAGTGCCTCTAGTCTAACTTGGGATGGGCATGAATTCTTAGAAGCGGCTAGGGATGACAATAGATGGGACAAGGCCAAGGATGTAATTTTGAAGAAGGGAGCAGGCATGCCCTTTGATGTATTGATGCAAGTTTTGGTGAAAATGATTTCTGGTTAAAGTCTAACGAAAAGTAGCAGGATTAGCGGGAATAGCAGCCCACCCAGTTAATCTGTCTTAGATTAGCCAAAGAGCTGAGGGCCAATAAAAGGCCACTCGTCTACAAATCGTGGCAGTTTTCCACAACAACAGACAACAGGGGTAGGGGTGTTAAACAGTTGAATCTTTTATTGTTGTTTGTTGTGGTAAGTTATTGATTGTTAATGGGTTCGGACTCTTAATCAGTAGGTCCTCGGTTCGATCCCGAGACGGCCCACCAAATAATACAATGGGTTACAGTTTAGGCTGTAGCCCATTTTTTGCTATGGGTAGCAGTATGGGTAGCGTTTTTGATTGTTTTGGTGTTACAGAGGCACTGAGGGCTGTATACAGTTGATTGGAGGCCAAGCAATAGTCCCTTAGCATCAATGTTGTGGAAAACTGCCATTATTTGCGGTCAAGTGGCCTATTATTGGCCCTATTTTGACCGTCATTGCTATTATGAAAAGAGAAAGACTATTAACAATCAGCGTCGATAAATGCGTATAAACAAAGAGATTTTAAAAAGTGTTTTATTTATAGGTTATTTGAATCAAGCCGACAATAAAATTGTGCCAGTGGGTAGTGCCGTATATCTGTGTGACGACGATAGTTCGCAGGGTTATATTGTTACGGCTGCTCATATAATTAACGAATTAAAATCGAAAGGTGCAGAAGAAGCCTATGTCTTCGTAAATTTTAATGTAGATAAAGCTCCAAATCCTGATTTTCCAAAAGGATTTCTAACTACGAAATTATCCACTTGGGTAATGCACCCAACGGATAAGACCATCGATATTGCTTTTTATCTATTTAGCTTTCCGCCTGTTGCCGATTACTTAGCGATCATGTTTAAAAAATGCATGAATGACAAGCTGTTTGATGAACACGAAGTTGAAATTGGTGATGAGGTAATTATTACTGGGTTATTCCACCCCCATGCTGGTGAGCATAAAAATATACCCATAGTCAGAACTGGGAACCTTGCCTCCCTGAATGAAGAAAAAATAATAACGAAATTGGGCCCAATGGATGCGTATCTAATTGAGGCAAGGTCAATTGGTGGTTTAAGCGGTTCACCTGTATACGTAAATCTTGGTCATACGAGGTTTATCAAAGGGGGATTAAAACATTCACAACAAGTTGATGGGGTGATGACAATTTTATTTGGAATACTGCATGGACATTATGATGAAAATTTTGTTAGTGACCCCACCAAAAAAGAATTATATGAAAAAGTTAATATGGGTATTGCCATAGTTACTCCCATTCAAAGAGCTATCGAATTAATAAAAATCTCTTCATGAAAACCTTATTTTAATTCTCCCTCTCCCTCTCCCTCTCCAGCTCCTGTAACGATAAAGCCAAAAGTGGAAATACTAACTTAAAAAGTGGTACAACTTAACGGGGCAGGCCATGATAACCTATCTACTTTTAATACCTTGCCAAAATACTAGCAAATTGAGAATGGCATGAGGTTAGCTTAAAAAGTCCCGCAATGGTCCCGCACCTAGCAATCCCCCCTTTGCCTTAGTTTATCAACCTTTTGTGAAACTATCCCCAAGCCTAATGTTTGTTGGTATACTTCGTATTGGAATTTCCCAATACCTAGAAAATGCGAAATAGAGGGAAGTATGGCTTTGGATGCAAGTGAAATTCGTGAGGGGTTCATCCGTCAGAGGCGTAATTTGATATTGATCTCCATTCTGCTAATATTTGCACAATTTTCGGGGGGGTTATTACTAGAAAAAATAAATGTTTTTGGAAATACCACTACCTTGACCAACCCCATAGAACTCGAAAGCCTTCTGTGGATTGGATTCTGTTATTTGTTTATCAGATATTACCAGTATTTTCATTATTCTGGGCCTCTAGGTTTCCAAGATACTTTTTTTAATAAACGAAAACTTTTTTATCAAAAGTTGATAGTTGAGAAGTCTCCTCAGTATAACGCTTGGGTTGAAGAACATAAAAAAACTACAAGTGAGGATGGGAGTTCTATAAAAGAAATTACGGTTAAAAGTGCAAGTTGCTTTCGCTGGTTGCTTTGGGATGCCGGGGTTACAATTACCTTGCAGATTGAATACAAAAGTAAGCATTCTTCCGAGTTGCAAAAGAATTTCACCATCCAAGCAAGTCATTTAATAATCCCTAACTTTATTTCATTAAATTACGTTATTTTAAAAACTCCAATTGTGACACATTATTTCTTTCCCTTTTTGATTTCTCTTTTTCCAATTGCAATCGAGATATTCCCATCAGCTTTCATCAATTAGTTAAGCAATATTTCAACTTTAAAGTTAATAAAAAATAAAATCTATTTTTAAATGGTGTCTCTTATGTCCTTAAAAATTATTGAATCTCAAATTGAAAAGTTTTTGATTTCCAAGACCGCAGAGGTAATGGTGATCAAAGGTAAATGGGGGGTTGGTAAGACATTTAGCTGGAAAAATTTATTATTGAATGCAAAAAAGAAAAATAAAATTGGTCTAGAAAAATATTCTTATGTTTCTTTATTTGGAGTTAATTCTCTGGAATCTTTTAAATTCGGTATTTTTGAGAATTTGATTGACATGGAAAATTTGCCCGATGAAACCAATTATGGAAATAGAAAAGGAAAGAATCTTGGAGTCAACATATCGCAATGGAAAAACAGCATTGGCTTGGTTACAAAGTTGCCCGTTTTCAAAAATTATATCCCTGCAAATCTTGAATCATTATTGTTTTCGACAATCAATAGCTCAATAATCTGCATTGATGATTTGGAAAGGGCTGGGGAAAATATTAAAATTAAAGAAGTCTTAGGGTTGATGACTGTGCTAAAGGAGCAAAAGGATTGCAAGGTTTTGTTGCTTCTAAATGATAAAGAAGAAGGATTAGAAGATTATTATAAATATAAAGAAAAAGTAATTGATTTGGAGTTACGATTTGATCTTACTCCAGAAGAATCTGCCAATATCGCTTTTAAAAATACAGCTAAAGAATTTAAAATCACGAGAGAACGCGCTCAAGAATTAGAAATTATCAATATCAGAGCATTGAAGAAGATTGAATATTTTGTTGAACGTGTTATCCCACTTTTGAAGGAGTACGAGGAAGAAGTTACTAACCATGTCATTCATTCTCTAACCTTATTTACGTGGTGCTACTATTGCTCAAATGATGGCGCTCCATCCCTCGAATTTATTACTAGCTTATCTTATCGTAACTATCTAGGCCTTGGTAAAGATAGCGAAGTGGATGATGAAAAAAGTGAATGGATGTCAATTTTAAGGAGTTATAAGTATACGTCTTTTAAAAGTATTGATCGTGTTTTAGCTGAATTTGTTCAAACAGGTTTTATTAATGAAGAGGATTTTATACATGAAGCCTCTGCAATGAATAAAGAAATTATTAGAGTAAAAGATAGGAATTCCTTTTATGATTCTTGGAAATCATATCACAATAGTTTTAACGACAATGAAAGTGAAGTGGTTGATAGCCTTTATAACAGCTTAGAGGAAAACATACTCACTATTTCCTGGAAAGACTTAAATGATGTCGTAACTCTATTCAGAGAACTTGGAAATGACCCCAAAGCCTCAAAATTGATTGACCTTTATATTGAAGAAAGAAAAGGTGAAAGCGAAATTTTCAATATAAATGAAGATTTGATGCCCGGTGATAAAAGTATTGATGAAGAAATCGTTAGGAAGTTTAGCTCCGCTTATGCAGAATCAGCTCTAGTAGAGAATGCATCTGAGGTTTTAAAACGCCTCTCAAGTACCAATAGCTGGAATGAAAGTGATGTGGCTGTTTTGGAAAACACATCCGTTGAAGACTATTATCAATTATTTAAATCAGAAATCGGGGACCATCTTTCCTCTTATGTTAATAGGTGCTTGGAGTTTGGTCGGTATGGTAACGCAAATAATAAAAGGTATATTGAAATAGCGAATAGAGCACGTGAGGCATTAATTAAGATTGGGGCAGAGAGTAAGCTGAATGAAATTCGAGTAAAGAAATTTGGGGTCAATATCCCTGCATTGAGAGCAAAAGAATAATCTCAGAAACATTTACTTCTCAAAATAGCTATAAGATATTGAAAAATATGGTAGCTCCAAGGGGAATCGAACCCCTGTTTCCGGCGTGAGAGGCCGGGATTCAAAATAATCTTGCTACGGTAAGGTTTCCGCAACTGGCTATATTATAAAGTTTTAAGCGGTTAGTCCTTCTTGGACAATCGCTTTTTTTGTGGGAACTCTTGTAGACAAAGTGTAGACAGTTTTAGCGTTTGAAATTAGAAATTTTCACTTTTAAATCGTCCCAGTATGGGAGAAATTCAATCACTTGATAGGCAGCTTTCGGCCCAGGCTGTGTGAAAACCCGGACAGCAAGACTCCCTACAGAAAACCGACTCCGCTAGAAGCTCGTAGAGCTACGATCAGCATATTAGGAAGGGGTCAACGATCCCCTATTTGGAGTTAGTTTTGAGTTTTCACACAGTCTGGGCCAATAACGGACGTTAAACTTCTTATAGTCAATAGTGGACTTGCCCCTTCACTTCCTCATGCTGAGGTTAGCTTTTGCTCTTAGAGACAGAGATTTGGGCTTGGCAAAATATTTTATGTTTGCCATCATTTTTATATTGCAAAAGTTGCCATTTATGTGA
>JAJDBA010000334.1 GCA_029261675.1 Nitrospinaceae bacterium | reverse complement strand
TCGGGTTGCTCATCGCCAAAATAAGCGAAAGCAAGACCCACTTTTCCTAACCCTTCTTTGGGTTTGATCTCGATGCTTTTTTTGTAAGCGGATATGGTTTGGGAGTATTTCTTCAGGGCACCTGACGTGTTGGCATAATTGAACCATGACTCATAACGTTGTGGGTGGCTTTTTGTAAGAGCCTGGGAAATTTCTTCAGCGCGAATCAGGTTGTTCTGCCGGGTATAGGTTCTGGATATTTTGAGACTGGAATAAAGCCTGATATTTGATGGCGAATCTTTGAGTGATTTCTCCCAATACCCTATAGCCTCTTCGTAAAAACCATCTTTATCAAGTTCAAGGGCTTTTTTGAGCGCATCTTCATAGGGTTCTGCTTCTGAGTCTTGAGCGAATGAAAGACTGACACATACTGAAAAAATCAGCAGCAGGATTATTATCAATGAGTGTTGTTTTTTAATTTTTTATTTCCTCCTGTAAAAAATAGATTTTCCAGTAAGAAGCGGTGTCAGGGCTTTAGTGAAAGTTTTTATGAAATGGTCCTCATGGTTCATTATTTCTGATACATCTTGCGGACGCAAATAAAACACATTAGAGGCTGTGCCTTGATGCGTATGAACAACTGCTTTCTGGCACTCCATGTTTGCATCGGCAAATACTTTTGTCTCCATCATAAATGTTCCGGGAAGGTTATGGGTAGCCAGTTTTACGGAGCGCCCGATTGTTTTCATTTTCAGCTTAATATTTTGAAAGTGCGTATTTTCTACATTATTCCCAAAAGTTCTGCCGTTAAAAACGGTTGCCAAGGGTTGCTTCTCTATAAAAATCTTTTGCAGGTCTTCCTGGATTCGATTTTGGATGAAAAAGAAATCGCCATAATCGATAGGATCGCCTGAAGAGTTGATCACCTTGAAGATATCGAATACTTTATCTTTCATGGTTTGGATGTTGGCTTGTACTATATCGAGCTGATTGTACGCAAGAACAGCAGAGATTTTATGGAGAAACCCCTGAGTGTCCTGAGTGCAAACGATCAAGTCAGAAGGTTGACCAGGATTAAACAACATTTCAGCCATGAACGGTTTTTTGGACTGACTGAATTTGTAATAAATTTCAAGTTGCGACTGCAACTCGCGAGGCAAGCGCACCATTTTCAAAAACTCAAGCTTAATGGTGTTTGGAACACTTTCACGTGTTTTGTGGTGCAGTGTGTATTGGTAAAAAAGTTTCAATTGTTGAATCTGTGTGGCGGACATATTCATCTTGGTTCCACCGCGGTCTGCATGGGTAAGTAGTACCAGCAATTTTAGCCGTTCTTTATCATGGTTCACCAGATCCAGTACCATGTCATAGGTGTCATCTGCTTCCGGGTCGAGCAACATGAGGTCATACAGCGTCAGGTGTTTTTCAACCAAAAAGGCGATGTCTTCCACCCGCTTTGGTTTGTCGTTATACCCGAGCTTTTCAAGGATTTTTGGGATCAACCGGGCCCCTACCAGTTCTTCATTCTGGTCTCCTACTTTGACCCCTTTCCCGATATCGTGTAGCAATACTGCAAGTTTGAGTGCGGTTTTATCTTTTTGGGAATGGTAAAGTTCTGCAAGAAACGGATCAGCAGTATCGCGAAACTCCAATTGGTTCAAAGCATCCAAAGCTGCAAGAACGTGGACGTCGGTAGGAAACTTATGGACGTAGATATCTTGCAATAGACCTCGAAGATTTTTAAATTCAGGAATCAAAAAATTTTCGAGTATCCCAAATTCATGCAATAGGCGAAGGGTCTTTGAAAAATATTTCCCTCGAATAATCCGTTTGAAGCTATTCTGGATTTCCTGGTTAGAAGCATCGTCAGTAAAAATGGGAGAGACCTGATCGACATGCTGTTCGACGGTTCGGGTCACTTCATAGGATAAATAGTAATTTCTTTCTGCAACCCATATGAAAACTTTAAAAAACCAGAGAGGATTATTAGAAAATAAACTCTCGGGATCTTTTTCAAAAAAAATCTGATTCTGGGTGTTTAGAGAAAAATGTTCAGAAAGATTTTTTTGTTTTTTAGTATCGGCAGCCACGCTTTCCCAGTAGAGATTGCGGCTGAACCGTTTGAGCGGATACACTGCTTCAAAAAAGTATTCATGGAAGAAGGCTCTTACTTTGTAGCCCATTGACTCTGCTATCTTTTCTCTTACTTCATAGCTCATCACATCCCTATGCGCCCCTTGTTGTAGGGTATGCAAGAGCAGGCGTACTTTCGATACAAAATTGAGCCCCTTTTGCATGCTTTTGAACGCTAGCGGGCTTATCAAATTTTTGGCGAAGAGGTCGTTTAGCAATTCAAACTGATTGGTTTTTTCAATTTTTTGAATTATGCGGACAGAAGCTAAGGCCCAATATAGTCTTTGCAGTTCTTCTTTTATATCCGGTTCCTGCTTAAACACGGTGTTTTGAACTTCATAATAGTCGCCGTGACTCAAGCAATGCTTGGTGATTTCTTCCTGATGCATCAGGCTGACGGTTTTAATTGAGCTTTTGAATTTTTTATAGACAAGAATATTCCCAGTAACAAAACGGTGTTCCAGAAGGGCAAGAAACTGCGCTATGTTTTCCTGGCTAAGGTCTTTTTCAAAAGATTCGTTTTCGGTGTAGCGGGAATTTCCAGAGGTTGAGAAAATATCCTGAAAAGTAAAAAGATATTCAAAATGTCCGCTGATTTCTTCGGTCCATTTTTTTTTCTCGTCACCCAAAGAAGATTGGAAAACTATCTGAATATCAACGTCAGACCGAAAATACATTTCTTCTCGGCCATAACCTCCACGAGCTAAAATGGCGAGAGGGGCCGTTTTATCGTCTAAGTCCTGCTTATTCTGTCGATTGAAAAACCATAGCGCCGAAGTAAAAGCGGCTTGAACAATGGTGTCAACCAATGCCGTTTGTTTAAGTAAAATAAGATGCGAGTTATCCGATTGAAGGCATTCTTTTTTTAGAAGTTCGGTCTCGTTTTGAACAAACCTCAATGCACGATCTTTGAAATCTAAATAATATTTCTGTGGGTTTATATCGGTTTCGCCAGAAAATGTTTCTGACGGGTGAAGCGTAGAATTTTTTTCCTGAAGTGTTTGTCGATACGTTTCAGAAAGGTTGCGATTCGCTAAATAGAGTTCGTTCATCCTAGGCTCTGCACGAGGTGCGAGGCATTCAGAATCATGCCCCGAAAATAAAGTCCAAACCGGATTCAGAATAAACCCAAAACCTTAAAAATTCAAGAAGTTAGGTGGTTGCTTTTATGAGGTGGGTCTCAAAGTGCGCCCCATTAATTCTGCAAAAGGGCGCAGATTTTTCATAAGTCGGGCAAATTTGGAAGGCTTAAGAGATTGCGGCCCGTCTGAAAATGCTTTTACTGGGTCGGGGTGAACTTCAATGATCAATCCATCTGCCCCGGCGGCAATGGAAGCTCGGGACATGGATTCCACCATATCCCAATGCCCCGTTGCATGGCTGGGGTCAATGACAATGGGTAAATGCGTCTCTTTTTTAAGTACCGGTATGCAGCTTATATCTAAGGTGTTTCGAGTTGCTGTCTCAAAAGTTCGAATGCCTCTCTCACAGAGGATCACGTCACTGTTCCCTTCTGACAAAACATACTCCGCAGACATCAAAAATTCTTTAATGGTATTCATCATGCCGCGTTTTAAAAGGATCGGCTTATTCACTCGGCCCAATTCTTTTAATAAAGAAAAGTTTTGCATATTTCGGGCGCCCACTTGTAGGATGTCGGCGTATTTTACCACTAGTTCAATTTCTCTAGGATTCATAATTTCGGTGACGATGGGCAGTCCCGATACTTTTTTGGCCTCGGCCAGTAATTTGAGTCCATCTTCTTCCATACCTTGGAAGCTATAAGGTGAGGTGCGTGGTTTATAGGCGCCACCCCGAAGAAAATTTGCGCCCGATTCTTTTACAAGTTTCGCAGTGGTGCAAATCTGGTCTTTGCTTTCTACCGAACAAGGTCCTGCGATAATAGCAATTTCTTCGCCACCAACCGAAACGCCATCTGCTTGTATTATTGAGTTGACAGATTTGACTTCGCGGCTGGCAAGTTTATAAGGTTTTAAAATGGGGAAGACGCTTTCTACTCCTGCCATCGTCTCAAGGGCTTGCAGTCTATCTTTACCGCGTTCGTCACCAACCGCACCGATTACTTTGCGTTCTACTCCGGCGATTTCGTGCGGTGTGTAACCCAACTCCTGAATGGTTTTTCTTACCTTTTCTATTTGCTCGGGTGTGGCACTCGGTGACATTACTATAATCATAAAAAATCGCCTTAAATTGAGTTAACTTGTGGCATTATAACATTTCAACAAACGAAATTTAAATTTTTGATAGAGCGGTGAGTTCAGAGAACTAGACTCATGACATGAGTCCCGGTCCATTGAGAGTGTCCATTTTTACTACTTCGGCTATGGGCCTTCGTGGCGACCTGGGACGTGGATTTTCTTTTCTGTAGCCAAGGGTCAGTAACATCACCGGAATATGAGATTCATCGAGCTCTAATATTTGTGAAACGGCTTCGGGGTCGAACCCGATCATCGGGCAAGTGTCCCACCCTCTGTTGACTGCGCCAAACATAAGGGTCATTGCTGCCAGAGAGGCACTTCGAATGGCTTCGTCTCTTTGCAGTTGTTTTTTATTTTCATAAAAACCCTTGATCATAGGTAAAACTTTACCTTTTATGCTTGGGTCGACATCTTGGTAGATAATGGGTGCATCCTCAAAAGCGTTTAAATTCCCACAAACAGCTATTAAAAAGGAACAGCTTTCAACATGCTCTTGTCCCCAGGCGGCTTCCCTTATTTTCTTTTTGGTGTCATTGCTTTTAACAGCTATGAACTTCCAATGTTGTAGATTGAATGAGCTGGGGCTGAGCACCACTTCTTGCATTAACTCATCCAGGTCGGAATCGCTGATGACTTTGTCGGTTCGATAAGATTTGACAGATTGGCGTTGTTGGATTGTTTTTGAAAATTCCATGATGAGTCCTATTAAGTGAATTTGTAAAAAAGATTTAAGATTTGTGATCCAGTAAAGTAGAAAACCGTTTTGCGATAAAGCCATCAGCAGAAAATCGGCCACCTCCACTGATTAATAGTGGAATGCATAAGGCAATAGCCAGAATATGATATTCAAAACCTTCACCGACTTGCTTACCTGACCAGTTCATGAAAAATCCATTAGCGCCATGCGACATGACGATGGCTCCCGCCATGATCATTAATACTCCCATTGCGCAGAACCGGGTCAGAAACCCTGTTATTAATCCCAACGCTCCTAACGATTCACCCAAAATAACTAATAGGGCGATGATTAAAGGCACCCCTAATTTATCTGTAAAAAACCCCAAGGTTCCTTCTAACCCGTATCCGCCGAACCAACCCAGAAGTTTTTGCGCCCCATGAGGGAACACAACGATGCCAAGCATCACTCGTATAATAAGGTTGTTGATGTTTTCATCTGTTTGAAAAAAAGCCTTCATAATATTTTCCTTTTTATCGATTTCTGTACAATGAGTAGTCTACCTGTGCCGGCACTTCAAGAGCCGCCAAGCGAAAAGGGGATTCAGCCTGAATGGAAATTTCTCCATGATGCTTTGCATGAACCAAAGCAAAGTCTTTCTTATTAAGATAATGTTTCGTGCCCGTCTGCAGGTCGAACAAAATACCTTTACCTGAAATAACCACTAGTGTCAGAGTTTTTCCTGAATCAAGGGAAAATTGAAATTTATGCCCCCCTTCAATGGAGATATCTTTCATGCTAGCTTCAGATTGAAGAGAGATCGGTGAGTTTTCTCCAAGGATATTTTTGATGATAGCGCCATCTTGTTTTTCTATTAGAAAATCATCATGTTTGTATTCGTTATATGTCGGTTTATTGTGAAGCGCTTTTTGAACACCTGGATCAAACCAGATTTGAAAAAAATCATTGAACTCGCCTACCGTTTCTTCTTCGTGGGAAATGCCAGAACCAGCTTGCATCACTTGAGCCCCCCCAGCCTGCACTCGACTTCGGTTTCCCAGTGTGTCGTAATGGCCGATCTCCCCTTCCAGAGCGTAGCTCATAATTTCAAAAGCCTGATGAGGGTGTAATCCAATTTTCCCATATCCCTTCGCGGTCGCCCAGGCCCAATAAAAGAGGGGGCCCAGGTTTTTAATTGCGGGGCCTTCATGAGGAAACCCAATGGGCTTGGTTTCAGTGATACGACCGCCATCAAACTGTCCTGCGGCCTGTGTCTCAGGCGGGTAAATTTTTATTTCAAGTGCCGTTTCATTTTTTATCATGATGCTATTCCTTTTTTAGCTTTAACGGGTCTTTCTTATTTAGAAAAATTTATTTCCAGTTGATGGTCGTCGGGATCGCGAAAATAGACTGAAACACTTTGTCCCCAATCACGTGGCTCTCCGTCCATTTCAACGCCATCCTCTTTAAGAGCCTGCATGGTGGCATCGAATTGATCGTAAGAAGAACCGAAGGCGAAGTGCAGATAACCGTCATCGGTCATGGTTTTATGGGCTGCTTTTAAATCTAAATCAGGAGATTCAAATAATGCGATAGCGACATTACCTGTATCTATTTCAATATGCTTCAACCCCGCTTTGGTCTCGGTTCTATGAATAACGGGAAACCCAAGAACCTGAGTGTAAAAATTTTCTGCACGACTCATGTCTTTTACATTTAAAGCAAAATGATCCAATCCATTCAGTTTGAATTTTGTCGTCGTCATTTTTAGAGTCCTTTCTTTGTTGATTGTTCCATTGCCATCTATATAGCAGGTATTGTGCCAAAGCATTATTATCCATAAATATCCTATTTTAGGGCTGTTTATGGTTTCAGCGAGGATGTGTTGGTACTACTCAAAACAGTTAAAGACGTAATTAAGTAGTAAATATACTCAAATACGTATATCCTGTAGGACGAAAAACAAAGGGGGCTAAAAGTGGCAAAGGATATAAAAAAAGAACGATCACTGGAGCTGGCTCGATTCACGATCCAACGATCAGCCGATTTAATTTTATTTCATGACTCCGAGGGGGTCATCCTGAAGGCTAACGATTCTACCTGCAAACGCCTGGGGTATTCTGAAGATGAATTGATCGGTCTCACCATTCAAGACATCGATCCAGATTCCAACCGAAAAACCTGGAAGCAGTTCTGGAAGGAACTAAGAAGGGATAAGAGCATTTCTTTTGAGTCTCGCAACCAAACCAGAGCAGGTGAAACCTTCCCGGTGGATGTCACCGTGAGTTTTGTTGAGTTCGATGGTAAAGAATATGCAGTGGGATTCGGAAGAGATATTTCAGCGCGCAAAAAAATGGAAGCAGAAAATGCCTGCGCCTTTGATGAAATTCAGCGATTAAGAAAACAATTAGAACTGGAGAATGAATACCTCAGCGAAGAAATGATGGAGCTTCAATCCTTTGGTGGGATAATAGGTCAAAGCCCTTCGTTGCAAAATATTTTAAAACAAATTGAAATGGTTGCGAACACCGACGCAAATGTTTTGATTTCGGGGGAATCAGGTACAGGCAAAGAACTCATAGCCAATGAAATTCACAGACAAAGCCCAAGGTCTAATCGATCCTTAATAAGGGTAAATTGTGCATCCATTCCCCGCGAATTATACGAGAGTGAGTTTTTTGGCCATGTTAAAGGTGCTTTTACAGGTGCCATCAAAGATCGGGTTGGAAGGTTTGAATTGGCAGATGAGGGAACCTTGTTCTTGGATGAAGTGGGGGAAATCCCTTTGGATCTTCAAAGCAAATTGCTGCGAGTGTTGCAAGAAGGAACCTTTGAACCTGTAGGAGACGAGAAAACTTTAAAAGCCAACGTCAGGATTATTGCAGCAACCAATAAAAACTTAAAGAGTGAGGTGGTGAAAGGGAACTTCAGGGAAGATCTGTTTTATCGCCTCAATGTTTTTCCTTTAGAAGTTTCTCCGTTAAGAGAGAGAAAAATGGATATTTCATTGCTGGCGGTCCATTTTCTAAAGCGTGCAGAGAAAAAATTCAATCGAAACGGAATCAAGCTGTCCAAGGCTAATCTTATTCATATGGAGAACTATCCATGGCCGGGAAACATTCGTGAACTGCAAAACGTGATTGAAAGGGCGGTGATCATTTCGAAGTCGGGACGGTTGCGGCTCGATTTACCTGATAACCCCAACAATAAAAAATTGTTAGATCAAAAAAAGATTAGCAAAGAAATTCCAATGCAAGGCAGAGTCTCAACTTTTTACGAGATCAAACAGTTTGAGCGTGAAAATATATTAAGGGCTTTAAATCAGACCAACTGGAAAATTTTCGGGGTGGGAGGTGCTGCAGAATTGTTAGATATTCCCCCCACCACCCTCACCACAAGAATCCAAAGACTGGGGTTGAAAGAATATAAGCCGATATAAAGTGTGACCTGGTTTGGGGGTTTTCCCCTTTGCGCTGTCGGTTGTAGATCTGTGATTGACTGAGACGGGTTAGCCGTTGGGGCTGTAGCGTGGGACGTTTGGGTCGACCACTTGCGACCATGCATCGATGCCGCCGACTAGATTGTGAACGTTGAATCCGCATTCGGCTAATTCTTGCGCGGCTCGTTGCGAACGTTCGCCGTAGTGGCAGATCACGACGATCTCTTCTTCAAAAGCATACTCCTGTTGACGGTCAACCACTTCGGCCAGAGGGAAGTTTTCTGAGCCGTCAATGGCAGCGAGGGAGAACTCCCAAGGTTCACGAACATCGAGTAAGAAGATATCTTCTACGTTATCTAACTTTTTTTTCAGCTCAATGGCCTGAAGTTGTTTTACGGAATTCATAGTCTTTTTATCGGAAGCCGATCATCGGCTATTGGAAGCCAATCATTGGCCAGTAAAAAATCAGCATGATTAAAAAACAGCCTAAGCCAAACAGACTGAGAAGCGAACCCGACCAGATCATCTCTTTCAAGGTCAGGAACCTTGAAGAGTAAGCCAATGCCGAAGCGGGTGTTGCAATGGGTAATATGAAAGCAAAGTTGCTCGGCAGAATCACCGTCATGGTTGCCATAGCAGGATGAATTCCATAAGTCGGACTCATACTGATCGCCGTTGGCAAAAGAATAGCGATGACCGCCGAATTGCTCATGAATGTAGTGAATAATGTCGACAGCAGGGCAATGACCAAAAGGAATACGATGGGAGATTCGACTACCCCCACAAACAATTTTTCTGCAAGCCACAATGCGGCACCTGTTTCTGCCATAACTTCACCCAAACAGATCGCGCCCCCATACATCAGAACAATGGCCCAGTTAATATGGGATTCCACCATTTTCCAAGTGATGAGGTTCAGCACAAATAAAAGGACTATAGAAATGATGGCTATGTTGGCGATTCCCAATTGATCCCCATAAACAAACCAGCAGAAAAGGGTCATTAGCATAACCAGGGCTATGCCTTTTTCCTGAAAGGTTAAATTTCCCATGACAATTGACTTATGTTTTAAGGCTTTTCTCGCTGCTTCAATATCTTGAATGTCAGGAGGGAATAAAAACTTCAAGGCCAACCAACCGCCTGCAAACATGGCCAATATGAGAGGGAAACTCAATTGGGTGTATTGAAGGATGCCGATGGTTTCTGCCCCGGCAGTCGATTTTTCCAACATTTCGACAGCAAGTGGAACCCGACCGCCACCGAGAACTGTCATGGCTCCGCCTATGATGCACCCCCAGGCCATAGCGAAGTACATGCCTTTTGCAAAGATCGAGTTTTCTCTTTTCAGGTTCAGCGATTGTGCGATCTCGTGAATTATGGGAAACAGAATCACGGCCACCGCATGTTCAGACATAAAGCAGGAACTGATTCCCGCAAAACAATAAATGGATGTGATCAATTGGGATGGGGTGTTGCTCCAATGTTTCATTACCCAGATAGATATTCTTGTGCTGAGTCCACACGCAATCATCGAGGCGGATAGGATAAAAACCCCAAGAATAAAAAATACCGCTTTGTTGCCAAAGAAAGAGTAAGCCTGCGAGGCTTCCATCACGCCTAATAAGGGGACTGCGGCGATGGCCAGCAGACTGGTGATAGATAACGGAATCAGGTTCGTTGACCATAGCAACACGCAAAGCACAAAAAGACAGAGTACTTTATAGCCTTCTAATGATAGTCCACTGGGGCCCTCTTGAGTCAGCAACAGCGCAAAAACCCCAAAGAACAGAGCGAGGAACAGGTATCGACGCATCCGATCAAAAAGCACGATCCAAAGTGGACGGCGATCTACAAAAATCTGTTTGGATTGTGACTCGGCCATAGGGTTTGTGTAATAAACTATTTAATGGATAACTTGCGTGAATTAGATCGACCTGAGATGATAACCCGTAGACACCCTAAAGGGCTATAACAATTTTTCAGAACGAAATTTAGTGGAGGCAGGTCGCTTACCGATCCAAAGCGGACATTGAATAATTTTGTGCTAGCTGTGTTTTATTCTGATGCTAGCCCTCATCAGGGAAGGTGTTGTCAGTATAACCTTTGAAAACTGAATCCCAAATCTTGTATAAATAACGGAGTCTGGTCAGTCTAATTGAGATTTCTAAATATGTTGAATTTATTTGGAGAAGCTAAATGAGTGGGATAGATTCTTTATACGCTGCTGCAAAAAGTGGTCACAGAGAAATGGCAACGTATTTTCTGGACCGTGGAGATAATCTAAACATACAAGATAGTGAAGGTTTAACGGCTTTAATGTACGCCACCGAAAACGGAAATATAAACATTGTTGAGCTTCTTTTGAAAAGAGGAGCCGATATTGATATTAAAGCTTCCGATGGCAGAACGGCTTTAGCGATTGCGTCCAAAAATGGTCATAAAAATATTGAAGAATTATTAATAGATGCGGGCGCTAAATTGTAAAAACCAGGATTTAGTCGTAAAGACAATGTCCGCTTTTGGCCGGAAGGAGGCTCTTTTATATTCGAAAGAGTTGTTAATGGGTGTTCAATGCGGGTTCTGTTTCAGGTTGTGATTGGGCTTGGCGTGTGTCCACCTGGTCGATGGTCCATAAATCACAATCACCACAGGTATCTCTATAGTTTTCACGGAAAGAATCGAATTTGCCGTTTTGCCAGATGCTTTTCAGGTTATCCGTGAGCAAGTTCCCCATTTTGGAATTGGGCAGAAGACAACAGGGGGTCACGTTACCTTCACGCGTGACATAGGCGTAGTCAAAAGTTTTCAAGCAATAGCTTCCTGACTTGTGAAGTTTTTTACGCAGGAGTTTGTAGAAAAACCGGGTGATTCCCTGAGACACGGTATATTGCAACCAATCCAATTGAATGCCTGCGGCATGAGCTATTTCATCTGCCTTCAGAAAAATTAACCTTTCTTCTTTGGCGTCGGGTCTTTTTAGGTTGGGACGGAATTGACGATCGAGCCGGCCAACGTTTACGACATCGCAACCAATACGCGCTCCATAACGGATAACATCGTAGAGGTCATTTTCACAACCGGAATGAATGGTCGCCTGTAAACGGACGCTTGGGGCTCCGTTTTTGCGTCCGTTTACAACGGCTTCAATGCTTTCATAAACTTTTGAGCTGGTATGCCCTTCCACCACCGTCTCGTTGCCATTGACACTATCGATAGAAAAAGTAACGCTGTCTAATCCCGAATTAAGGATATCGTCCACCATGCTGGGTTTAGTGAACAGTCCGTTAGAGGTGATCATGACTCGGTGTCCGCGTTCTTTACAGTAAGAAATCATATCGAACACGCGGGGATGAATGAAAGGTTCCCCCCAACCCGTAAGGGTTATGTTTTCGCCGTTACCGAGTTTATCTACCACGGTGGTGAAATTCGACCACTCCATATGTTCGAGTTCGATCCCTAAATCTTCTCGCTGACACATGGGGCAATCCATATTGCACCGATTGGTGATTTCAATCTGTACTTGTTGCGGTCGATGGGGGATCTTGTAGCGTAATCGATTTAGGGTCTCTTTGATCAGCAAGATTAGATTTTTCATAAAATAATGGGGATGCAAGGCTGAAAAACTGCCATTTATAAATATTTTACTCCAAATAAATCAATAAGGTACAATTTTTTTGGGGTTTCTATGTTTTCATATGGTATCTTTATTACTTACACTCTTTTCGGAATTTCCAAAAGAAAACTCAAGCACTATGTGGGGTAATAACCCACTTTGAAAGGCCTTATTAAATGGGTATGACGATTACAGAAAAAATACTTGCCGCTCATGCTGGGAAAGATTCTGTTGTCCCGGGCGACAATATCTGGGTAGATGTAGATGTTTTGATGACGCACGATGTTTGTGGGCCAGGCACTTTTGCAATTTTCAAAAAGCAGTTCGGCGAAAATGCGAAAGTATGGGATCGCGATAAAGTGGTCATTATTCCCGACCATTTTATTTTTACAGAAGACACCCACGCTAACCGGAATATAGACATCCTGCGACAATTCGTTAAAGAACAAGATCTGCCACATTATTATGATGTAGGTACGGATAATTATAAAGGTGTTTGCCATCTTGCTCTTGCTCAAGAGGGGTTCAATCGACCTGGCGAAATTTTATTCGGGACGGATTCGCATACTTCGACATCGGGTGCTTTCGGTATGTTTTCAACGGGCATCGGTAATACGGATGCGGCGTTTATTCTGGGTACAGGCAAGATATGGGTCAAAGTTCCTGAATCCATGTGTTTCGAATTCACCGGAAAATTTCCAGATCATGTAATGGCAAAAGATGTCATTCTTAATGTGATTGGAGATATTGGTGTCGATGGTGCCACTTATCGATCGATGGAATGGCGCGGCGATGCGGTGATGGGCCTTTCAATGGAAGAGCGCATGACCCTGTGCAATATGGCGATCGAAGCAGGAGGTAAAAATGGCATTATTGAAGCGGACGAGGTGACGACCGATTATGTACGGCAACGTACAGATAGACCTTATAAAATTTATCATTCCGATGAGGATGCGAAATACTTTTTTAAGAAGACCTACAATGCCAGTGAAATGGAATCCATTGTTGCCAAACCCCATTCTCCGGATAATAAAGCCAAGGTTTCAGAATGTGAAGATGTAAAGCTTGACCGCGCTTATATTGGCTCTTGCACAGGTGGTAAGTTGACTGACTTTATGGCTGCGGCCAAACTTCTTAAAGGGAAAAAAGTACAAATCGATACCTTTATTGTTCCCGCAACGCGTGAAGTTGAAGATGATCTTCATAAAGAAAAAATTGACGGTGAAACGTTAGTCGATATTTTTAAAAATGCCGGAGCTTATTTGGGAGACCCTTCTTGCGCAGCATGTTTGGGTGGACCGAAAGATACTTTTGGGCGGGCGAAAGACAATCAAGTAGTGATTTCGACCACCAACCGAAACTTTCCAGGTCGGATGGGTTCGAAACAGTCCCATGTTTATCTGGCATCTCCTTATACTGCTGCCGCATCAGCTTTGACCGGGCATATTACGAACCCAGATAAATATGTTAATAATTAAGTGACTATGAAAAAAATTA
>JAJDBA010000333.1 GCA_029261675.1 Nitrospinaceae bacterium | reverse complement strand
GCTCAAAAATCACCGAAGAGGCTGGCTGGGAGCCAACCGTAACCTTGGCTGAAGGGCTGGCAGAAACAGTAGAATTTTTTCAAGCAAAAAAGTAACGAGTTTGGTTGATTTGCCGATGGGCTGGTGTTCTGCCTCTTTGGGTCTATCGATAACGTGGAACTTCTGGGTCAACCTCGATAGACCATGCGTCAATTCCCCCTACAAGATTCTTGATATTGCTGAACCCTTGTTGAAGGAGAAATCCAACGGCATCAGCACTTCGCATGCCTCTGTGGCATAGGGCCACTATTTCATCTTCAGTATTTAATTGATCAAGCGAAGTGGGCAACGTGCCTAAAGGGATGAGCACGGAGCCTTCGATCTTTGCCATTGAGTATTCATGAGGCTCTCGGACATCCAAGAGGAAAATTTTATCACCTTTATCTAAGCGGTCCTTCAGATCTTTCACCGAAATTGCATAACTCATAAATAGCGCCCTCCTTTAGAATGGCCCATGATAGTCTTGCGATTCCTATCGTGTCAATTCAGGAAAAGGAGTGGTTGTTATTGTTGATAAACACCTTCTTAGGATCGTGCGAGGGAAATGACCAAATCTACTTGTTTTCTCGCAAAGAACTTCTTGTTGTGCCAAACTCTAGAAAAAAGTTAATTGTCCATAAAAACATTGATTTTTTCTTAATTTGCTTTATTTAAGGTTTAAGGTCCGATAGTATCGACAAACAGTTGACAGCCATTGACATTTCCAGATGGGTTTTTAGAAAACTCTCTACACCTATACTTCTGCGTGGCAAGTTTTTTATTTTCCAGGCTGCTTTGGTTGACATCGGAAGTAAAGCAATGTCTAGAAGGTCAAAAAGGAAAATTCCCCCACCTTGTATCACTGATATCTGCTAAAGATAAAACAGAGCAAGAAAAAAATAGGGTTTATGCCGAAAAATTTAAGGGTCGCTATTTTAACGGATCTAAGTCGATATCCACCGTCTGTATATGACCATGTGTCCTGTCGGCTTGAACAATTATCCTACAAACATGACATAAGTTTTTTTAAATTCCCTACCATAGTAGATATGGAAGAAGGTGCCTTGAAAAGCTTTGATGTAGCAATCCTTCGGCCGACTGATAGGTGGTGTCCCTCTCCTGCGAACTTTGAAGGGAGGGAAGAGGGCGCAGGTCCTGTGAGGCTTTTAACGATATCCACGGGGAAAGACCATTTATCAAAAAGAGAGTTTGAAAGTGAACAGCATAAAAGTAATTTTGAGATTTATAATCCATCTGAAGGTCTGAATAACGCAAGAGGGGTCGCGGCATTTAATGTGATGGCCGCAAGGGTTTTGCTGTCGCGGCTTACAATGAATTGCCACCAAGTTGATGAAGGGTTATTTGAAAATATAACGGAACAGACTAGTCTTTCTGAAAAGGTTTGGCTCGCACTTGGTGCTGGTGATCAGGCTGCGTGGCTTCTTTATCATTTGCTTTTTTCAGGAGTGAAAACGCTAGTAATATGGAAAGATAAAATGGATATAAATGTATTTCAAGAATGCTTTATCCATATTAAGAGCCTAGAATGCAATTTGCCAGCTGGAAGTTTTATAATTTCAGAAGTTTCTCATCCCTTAGAGGGCGAATGGTTGGCCAAAATTCAATTTGGTGGATCAAAAGAAACTCCTGAAAAGGCCAATAAAGTTATTACTATTATAGGAACTTCTGACAAGTCTAAATATACTAAGTATGCTGATGTCATTAGTGTGCACGTGCCGGCGGTAGAAGACACCCCTGATCGGGAAGGAACTATAAACCTTATAAACGAAGACTTTCTTGGCCAAATAAAGCAGGGCGCTATGTTGATCAATACCTCACGCGGGGCGACCGTAAACGAAGCAGCCATTCTGAGGTGTTTAGAAAATAAGAAATTGGGGGGTGCGTTTTTAGATGTGCTAAGCAGTGATGCGGAAAATCAAAGTGATATTTCAAAATCGGAAGCCTGGATGCGCAGAAGAGAAGACCAAATTTTTCCAAAAGGGCAGGAAATTCTTAATCTGATAATTAGTCCACATATTTCTGGCTTGGTTGATACAGATTTAATACCAATGTGGGATGATGTCCTGAATCAGATTGAAGGGTTTTCAAGAAATTAAGAAATAGTCTAGATTGGTAATATGGCTTATTTAAAAGAACTGCAAAATTTCAAAGCCCATTATTTAGGGGCTTTTCTTACCCAGATGGAATTTGAGCAGCTAGTGAGAATAGCAAGCAAAAAAAATATTACATTAAATGAATGTTTTCGATGCATACTGGTTTTTTTTATTGATATTTTAGAAAAGTTCCCCGCAAATGCTTTTTCTTTAGTCAGTGATAAGTTAAAGCGCAAGCTTGAGATTGAGGTTAGGTCTGGTCTCATTGTATCGGACCAGAAGGTGTGCCCCAATGCCCCGAGTTTCTGTGTTGATAGTGAATACAAAGATAGAATAGAAAACTCATCTTTTAATGGGGACTTAAATTGCTTTGCGACTTGGGCGATGTGGCTTTTCGGTGTTTGTTATTCTTTAAATGAGCGGGACAGCTGGTTTATTAAGTCATTAGAAACAGATCCTCAGCATTTGAAAGTAAACTGCAATCTTACTGAAATAATCAATGAGAAATTTCCTCCATCTGCCCCATTTAGTGTAGAAGAAAAAGATTCCTTGGTATTTACTCACCGGGGCAAGGTAACCCTGTCCCCTGAAGAAGAGTCCAAGTTTATAAACCTTTTTGCAAGTACACAGTATTCCAGTGAAGAAAAGCAAGAAATCACAAGAAAAATTAAAGATTTGCCAGAGGTAAATCTCAAAGTGGTTGAGCAAATTATTTACTTGCAAAGAATTCGAGCTCTGAGTTTTGAAGAGGCAGAGGGATTTGATGGCGTGACAGCTAAGAAGATTCAATGGACACCTCAAGCAAAAAAAGGAATAAAAGGCTAGCCATGGGTTTAATGAAAATTAGAAAAAGGTTGGCTGGACTTTTATGAGGACGATTGCATTCCATTCCCATAAGGGAGGCTGTGGCAGAACATTGGCTCTAGCAAATTGTGCAAAAATCCTAAATGAACATTTAGGCTATAAGGTGCTTATGGTTGATTATGATTTAGACTCACCTGGATTGCCTTATAAGTTTGATGTGCAAAGTAAGGTCCGGATGGGCTATCTAGATTATTTGTTTGGTACCACTGCTGAACAGCGTTCAGAAGGCAGGAACAAAAAAGATAGAATTGATTTATTGAAATATGCCTCTATTGCGATATCGGATGGCCTTAATTTGCTCCCTATAGGCAATCCAGAAAACAATCTTTTTTGGTATCACTTGAGTAGTGAGAAATTCTATAATTTGTTTAAATTTGTGGATTTTGAAAATGTAAAAAATGGAGATAGGCAATCAAAAAATTGGAATGCTTTTCTCAAAGATAAAGAGGATTTTTCTGAAGCATTCGATAGGCCAGATTTATGTTTGATAGATTGTCGGGCAGCTCATGAAAGTGTGTCTGTGCCACTTTTGGCATGGGCTGATGTGATACTTGAGTTTGTGCCCTGTAACCATGAAGGAGTTTTGGGTGCACTCATAGTTAAGCATATGTTGAGTAGCAATTCCCTTTGTCGTACAGAAAAAGAATTCCATCCAATCATTTCAAGAATTCCACAGGATGCGGATTTGGGTGAAATAAAACAGGCATTGGGAGGGATCAAAGCCTCCTTCAGTGATGCTGGATTTTCCAATATTAATATTGATTGGGAGGATGCTTTTGTCATTCATGAGCAAAGGATTTTAGAAACTCAGGAGCGCACACTATTTAGAAACCCTGATAATATTAGCGAATATAAAATCAGCTTTGATTATTGGGAGCTATGTAAGCTCCTGATCAAAAACATTGAGCGTAGAGGGGTAGATGATAAATTTGATGCTACCAAAATGCGGCTAGATCGGTATTTTGCTCAATGCGAATATTCGGGCGAAATGTATAACACCGATAATGAAAGAAACGTTGCTTTGCGTACCAAGACCCTGGTTGACTTGATGGAAGCCTTATCAAACAATAATTTTTATCAAAGCTTAGGTTTGGATGACAAAGCTCAAAAACGTCGCGAAAATGAAGCTGTATTTTTCCAAGCGGGGAAAGATGCTGGGACAGGATTTGGAATCGAAGTGCGGAAGGGTAAATTTTGGGAGGCAGGTAGGGAGCCTGATACGAATCAGGAGCGGATAGAAAATTGGTTGGCCTTTGATCGAAATGCTGGTTTTGGGAATTGGACACTTGGAAAGGATCCTCCTAAAGAGGGGCGAAGCATTATTCATGTTGGCAATCATTTTCTTCAAGGATCAACATTCGGAATAAACTTTATTGCCGGGTATATTGAAGGGGTATTAACTAATATAATTGGAGACTTTCAGAAGGGCACATTTGCAGATGTTGAAGCTGGCGTTGGAGAAGTAAATGAAATCACATTTGTGATTAAAGGGGTCGAATGAGAAATAAGCAAAAAATCTGTCTAATATATACTGGCGGCACAATTGGTATGGTTCGAAGAGGTGATGGTACTCTGGTACCTCCAGAGGATCCAAACGATTTTCTTTCTGTGGCGCCAGAACTTTCAAGTATTATTGATTTTGATTTTGTTCCTTTGATGAATAAAGACAGTACTAATATCGTCCCTTCGGATTGGACGATAATGGCAAATGCCATTTATGAAAGAAGAGCAAAAGGTTATCGAGGCTTTGTAATCGCGCATGGGACAGATACTATGCATTTTTCTGCTTCGGCATTAGCCTTCGCGTTAGGGCGAAACCTGAATTTTCCAGTAGTATTTACAGGAGCTCAGACGACCCCAGATGTAAATCATGGGGATGCTCGAATCAATCTATTGCGAGCGGCAATGGTAGCTTGCGAAAATATTGCAGAAGTTGTCATTGCATTTGGAGACTATGTTTTTCGTGGGTGCAGGACGCAGAAAAAGGACGAAAAAAGATTCGATGCATTTGAGTCTCCCGCACTCTACCCGATTGCCGATATTACTGAAAAAATTCTTCTCCACCCTACCGCCATGGCCAGAGATGAGGAGAGGTCCGATGATATAAATCTCGAAGCTGCTTTTGCGGACGGAATTTTGCAATTTGGGTTGATTCCAGGGCTTAAACCAGACTTATTGATGCCAATCTTGGATCATCCTCAAACTAAGGGGATTGTTTTGCAATCCTTTGGTGCAGGAAACGTACCTGATCAAGGCGCCTATGCCTTTAAGAGTTTTATTCAGAGGGCGGTAGAGAGGCAAATTCCGGTTGTTATAACTAGTCAGTTTCCTGCAAATTCTACGCTTGATACAAAGTATGAGCCAGGCCTTGTGGCTATAGATTCAGGAGCTGTCCCAACGGGCAACATGACAAGTGCCGCCGCAACCGTAAAGTTTCGATGGGTAATGGCTAGAGTAAGCCAGGAAATAGCTGATAGTAAAACGTCAAAAGACCATTATCTAAAAAGAATTATGACGCTTATGAATGAGACCTATGTGGGTGAGATGGATTAGAATTTAAAGTGGAGAATCAAGAAAATTTTTGTGGAAAAGGCAATTTTGCCGAATTAATCTATTTCGTAGGGTTTTCTTAATGCAGGATTTAGCAAGAGTTTATGTTCTTTATACTGGTGGGACCATTGGAATGGGGCCTGAAACAGATGACCCGAATAGCCCCTTGGTTCCTAAGCCATTAAAGGAATTTGTCCGGCTGCTTCCTCATAAATCACCAAAACAAGTTACAGCATCAAAAATAAGCGATAGAAACTTAAGGCAGGGATCAATTGGGGGCGATACATATCGGTTAGAATTAGATGGAGGAAATGCAATTGAGCTGAGGTTCGAGTCTTTTGAAATCCCCGTAGATTCATCAGATATTTCACCAAAAGACTGGCGAGAAATGGCTTTGAAAATCAGCACGGTCTATGACGAATATGATGGCTTTGTAATTCTTCACGGAACCGATACGATGGCCTTTACTGCTAGTGGTCTGAGTTTTATGTTGGAAAATTTAGGAAAACCAGTCGTTCTGACGGGTTCGCAATTGCCAATGGCGGAAATCCGAACTGATGCTGTATTGAATTTTATTAATGCTGTCTATATAGCAGGCTATAAGGCAACAGATTTACCTCTTATCCCAGAAGTGATTATTGTATTTGCAGACAAAATTATTCGTGGATGTCGGGCTACAAAGGCTAGTAGCACTGATTGGGCTGGCTTTGTCTCTCCAAATTTTCCACTTTTAGGTAGGATAGGTGAACATATAAAGGTAAATACAAAATTTTTACTGCCAAAACCACCAGAAAGTCGACGATTCTTTGTCAATATGGATTTGGACGAAAACGTTTTTAGCATTAATATCTTTCCAGGTTTTAAAAAAGAGCAGTACGAAAAAATATTTTTAGATGAAAATGTAAAGGGAATTCTATTAAGTACCTATGGTGCCGGTAATGTTCCTCAAGATGAAGATTTTTTGAATGCTATAGAAACTGCTGTAAAGTCTGGAAAGGTGGTTGTAAACCTAAGTCAATGTCAAGTTGGTAGTGTTGAAATGGGGCTCTATGAGGCCAGCAATTTTCTTTTGGAGCGGGGAGTTCTTTCTGGACTTGATATGACCCTGGAAGCTGCTCTGGCAAAGCTAATGTGGATATTAGCGACCCAATATGACAGTGGGAAATACATTCAAATGCAAATTTCCCAACGTGGAGAGCAAACAGAAGATCTTTTTGACTTGCGTTTTGGGCAAGTGCCCCATGATAAGCCTATCTCTAGGCATACGGTCTCAGTAACACCGGATGGTAGGCTTGATCGTGACAGAATCTCAAGAGTCGTTCTTCGTTTCTCAGGACTGAAGGTTCATAATTCAAAGGATGATCTTGTTGCCTTGAAAGTTTTCATGAATATGCCCTCTGCAAATAGGGATACAAATGAAAATGAAAGGCGGTGTCTTGGCCTAATAACGTTTCGTGATGATGGTTCGCTACGCACTAGAATAAAAAATGTTACCACTATTTCCAATGATGTGATAGGCAAAGGAGACGTCATTTTAACAATAGTAACCGATCAGGAAGATCGAAAAGTTTCTTTTGATGGCCTTTTTCTGACGATTTATGTTGAATCGTAACTCGGGTTCTAATCTTATTCCATATAAGATGGAATGGCCTATCCTGTCACTGAGTTACCAGAAACCAAAAAGGTCTTCTTGGTTTTTACACAGAAATAGTTTTTCTTCATGAAGACTCCAATATTCGAAGCCTTTAGCTTTCTGATGTTTTAGTGAGCGGTGCCTGGACTTGCGGTCTAGATCAAGTACGAGAGACCATTCCTTCCCCCAAAATGCTCTACAGTCCTTATCTTTGATTCGCTGACCTCCTCAAAAGTTTGATCCCATTTAGCCGTGGCATCTCATTTTGCTTCTTGCATGTGGCCATGGCGATGCAAGTGGGTGTATCTCCGACGTAGGTTTGGAAAAATTTAACATTTAGTCATGACCAAGCCATACACTTTTCTGTGTGTGGTTCGTTAAATTTGAAGCCATCTTGGATTTCGTTTGGGAGACGAGGAATATTTTTAGCAGGGTTTCGCCC
>JAJDBA010000332.1 GCA_029261675.1 Nitrospinaceae bacterium | reverse complement strand
AACTATGGAGAAAAACTTAAGGTGACCCGTGGGGGGGCATTCTCCAAAAGAGACCATGGATTTATGAAAGAATTCGTTATGATACCTTACAGGAACATTGCCCCTGTAACCGCACGGTTCTGGGATACTGGATTCCGCTGTGCGCTTTCTAAATAACTTATCCCTCGTTCACATTTCCATCTGGAGAAGAGTCTGTTTCTGGCCTTACAAAGGGTAACGGCAAAGGGATAATAGGAGCCTCTACTTCACTTGGCAATCGATTGAATTGCTCTCCATCGGTATTAACGGGTTTAGCTATATTGCCAGATTCAACTGAAGCCGGCTGCCCATCTCCTGTGGTATTAGGAGTTTCAGCATCTGGTTTCTTTCGCGAGTTATAAGGTCTTCTTCCTCTTCCGCGTGTTTGCCCCCCTCTTGAGGTGGGTTTTCGTTTAGAATATCTGCGCTTCGTCTGTGTTGGTTTTATTTCAGCGTCTGTTTTTTCTGAGTCATCAGCTTTAGCCGCTGGATGAGCGCGCTCTAACTTTGCAGGTACATTGTCTGCTTTTGTATCTGACGTTTTGGAATCTATTTCAGGTTCCTCTTCTTTAGTTTTTTCGACATCGAATTTAAAAGCATCATACGCCAAACCGGGTTTACTGCTAAAATTGAAATCCAACTGGTACTTACTTTTCAAATCGCTTAAAACATCCATTTTCTGGCTCAGCAAATAGGTGGCAACCTCAGAAGAAATTTCCAGCGAAATCGTCTTTACTTTTCCGATGGAAATTAGCTCCTGAATTTTTCTTAAAACTAACAGAGCTATTGAATTAGTCGAGCGCACAAAGCCAGATCCCGCACAATGCCCACATTCTTCAAAAATCCCATCTTTAACAGGCGGTGAGATTCTCTGCCGTGACATTTCGAGCAAACCAAACTTTGAAATACGTGAAAGATTGATTCTGGCTTTATCCGATTTACAGGAAAGCTTGAGTTGTTTTTCCACTGCGGCTTTGTTCTTTTTTTGATACATGTCTATAAAATCTATGACAACCAGCCCGCCCAGATCTCTCAATCGAAGTTGCCTGGCAACTTCTTTTGCCGCTTCCAAATTTGTATTCACCGCTGTTTCTTCTAAATCCAGCCCTCCTTTTGTCTTACCCGAATTAACATCAATGGCTGCCATTGCCTCGCCAATATCGATGACAATAGATCCCCCTGAAGGCAAATTAACTTTCCTATCATAAAAAGACTCAATTTGCTCTTCGACCTTATACTCAGAGAAAAGAGGCTTGGTCTCTTTATAAAGCTTTACTAGGTTTCGACTTCGAGGCATCACCAATCGCGCAAAATCTTTTAAAGCTTTGTATGCCTCGGTATTGTCTACAATAATTTGCGAGGTATCGCTGGAGTAATGGTCACGCACTGTTCTCACTACTAAATCCGGCTCCTGATAAATCAGGTAAGGAGCGGCAGTAGATTCATCTTCCAGAGAACTTTGAATTTTTTCCCAAATCTTAAGAAGCATTTGCAGATCTTTCTGCAATTCAATTTTATTTCTTCCAACTCCGGCTGTTCGGATGATTAAACCGAGGTTATCGGGAAGATCAAAGTCAGCAACAATTTCTTTTAATTTCTTCCTTTCAGATTCATCCTCGATCTTTCTCGAGACAGCACTTCCCTGCCCTTGCATCAATACCAAAAATCTCCCAGGGATACTGAGGGCATTGTTTAAGGAGGGTCCCTTTGCATCCCGACTTTCTTTTGTAACCTGGACCAGAATTTTTTGGCCCTTCATTAAAACGTCTTGAATTCTAACTTTCGCCTTCTTTTCGCCCGTATGAACGTAAGACTCTCTCAAAACATCTTTAAAAGGTAAAAAACCAAACTTTTTACCGCCAAAATCAACAAAAGCAGCCTCAATAGAGGGTTCAACGCGATTGATCACAGCCAAGTAAACATTACCCTTGATTTGTTCTCTAGAGGAATGTTCAACAATATAGTCGTCGATAACATTGTTGTTCAAAATGACAGCACGACATTCCTCCTCGTGCTGGGCATTTATCAGCATCACTTTCTTACCACTTTTAGGCTTTGTCATAGTACTTTTAGTATTAGTACTTTTTGGTTTAGCATTTTCAGTCTTAATCATAGATATTGTCCTGTTTCTCTTTTTCATATCCTCGGAGAAATTATTAGGGGGGGCTCAACAAAAGGCAGGAATTTCAAAAGCTTGCTAAAATAGCAATAAATCCTTATAATTCAATGTGTTCAGTAGATATCTGAATTGCCTTTTTGGCCGGAACCATAATTGATGGTCTGAGGGTAAGGAAAGAAGAGTGTTTTAGTTGGGTTAACTTTCAGTTTGAAAGCCATGAAAAAAAATAGGTAATAAATGTCCTCACTCAAATTTCAATTAGTTTGTTTAAATAACTTTTTATATAGAAAGCTGCAAAGCTTAATAACCTTAATTTTAGGGAATTCCACTAATTCCGTTTGCATCATAGCACTGTAAACAATTATAGTGAAGTTTTATTAGGGCCTTTAAAAAGCCGCAATCTAAAAATAAAACCAAAGTAAGGTTTTAATGATACACTTTATCTATCTTATTGTTTCTATTGTGAATAAAAGGATTTGAATATGGAAAGCACTGAAACATCGAATTTGATCGGCATGGATCAATTGACCCATCTAAAACCTGCTGACCTGCGCGGAAAAACCATATTCATTCGCTGTGATTTCAATGTTCCTCTACGAAGTACCACTAAGGGCTTGTATAGAGTCGCCGATGACACTCGCATCCGTCGCTTTCTGGACCTTACATTCAAAAAAATTCATGAACTTACGGAAGGTGACTGCCGAATTGTAATTGGCTCGCATTTGGGTCGCCCACATAAGAAAAAGGACCATTCTGGTTGGGATGGAGTTTTCAATATTCAGTTTGTATGCTCACACTTTGACACATTGGTTCGAAGAGTCTATGGGGACACCTATACGATTTTTCCGCCGGAGACTATTGATTCGCACATGAAACATTCTCTGGAAATAGTGTCTCACAAGAGATTGCCACCTGGAGGAATCAAGTTTCTTCCAAATTTACGCTACCTTCTTGACCCCAAAAATACAGACCTCTACCGCAAAGAGTTTATCGCCAAATTAGCAGATATCGCTGATGTCTACATAAATTGCGCTTTTGGCTGCAGCCATCGAGTATCCAGAAGCATTAAACTTTTACCGCAAATGATGCGGGCTAATGGCAAGAAAGTGGTATCTGGTGTCTTACTTTATGAGGAAATAAATCGTTTGGGCTCCTTTGCAGGAAAGGTTTTGGCGAACCCGAAAAAAACCATGGTTATTGCTGGTGGCGCAAAAATTTCAGACAAGATATCAATACTTAAACAATTTGTAAAAACTGGGGTAAACAGTATTTTCATTGGCGGAAAAATGGCCAATTGTTTTCTCATGGCCAGACAGCAAAAAGAGTTACTAAAACCTTTCAGCATTGAAACTCTCCCCAGCAAACTGACAACTCAAGACACAAATGAAAACCAAGAGTTTTTAAACGAGGTCATGCTCGCTGAAGAAATTATCGACCTCGCTGAAGAAAAAAAGGTTTCCATACTCTTGCCTGAAGATTTTAAAGTTGCTTCAGAGTTTAAGAGCATTTCATTTGAAAACAAAACAACCCCTGACTTTTCCAAAGAGCTTCAACTTGACCTTGGTGAAAAAACTATCGCCCAATTTGAAGAAAAGTTTAAAGGGATTGAAAATGTATTTTGGAATGGCCCCTTAGGAGCCTACGATCACCCGCTATGCACCAGTTATGCCGAAGGCTCTTTAGAGCTTGCAAAACTTTTATTCAGAAAGACTTTACTCAACCCAAATTTCTCTGTGGTTATTGGAGGCGGTGATTCAGCAGCGATACTTGATAAAGTCGGCGGGAACGAACTGAAAAAAATGATTAAAAGCCAAATCGAAAAAATCATACCGTCTACAGTCAACCGAAATCAGATATCTATCGATTTCCTAGAAAATGACTCATATCAATTGTGGAATTATTTTGCCAGCAATTTTTTCGTATCCACTGGCGGAGGAGCTTCCTTAGAATTCATGCAAGGCTATCTGGCAGGAGAAGCACAAGGTGACATGGCCTCTTATCTGCCAGGAACAGCAACCCTTATGGAGCTATGTGTGCTGTAGGACACACCGACATCTTCAGCTGTGAGTATCTCTATCATTCGACGCGATTCGTTTCTTAGCAACGTGTAACACTTTTGACTTTCAATTCCCAGTCGACTTATATCACTTCCCATCAGGTTTTCTTTTCTTTTAGTGAACATGTCTGTAATTGGCTTCAACTCTGGATGAGCCATGCCGGTCAGCTCAATTTTTTCATCTATCTTTTGAATCTCGTCTCCAAACCTAACTAATTTGACAGGTAAAGCATGCGCAGCACTTTTCACAATACCTTCGCATAACCGGGCCCCTTCTTCACCTAACGCTTCAATCGTTTCCAGCAATTCCATCTTATTTCCCAGTAACTCTCTAACAGTTTGCGAGTCTGAATTTTCATATTCCTCCAGCAATTCCTGCAAACTTAATATATTCGTGCTTGTTTCAGGAACTAAAGCCTCTCGCCATAAAACAGAATATGCCAAACGAAATATATCTTCTAATTCGAGGGCATGCCTGATTACAGGTTTCAAACGAATTAGGCCATCCGATGACGTTACAGTTTCATATACATTTAATTCGGATGCATTTATTAAATCGGATGGCATTTGCCATTTTTTGTGTTCAATATGATTCTCAACAAATGTCAGAATATGCTCAGGCAGAACTTTTTCAACACATACGATATTACTACAATGAACTCCATAGCTACATGGAGCGCAAGAAATGCGCGCCTGGAAAATGAGATGGCCAGAGGAAAAAGGGGCTGTCTCGAAAGGATGAGCATGGGCAAAAAACAATCCAATTATTTTTGTATTCAATGCTGCCGCTAAGTGCATCGTCCCGGTATCATTTGTAACTAGATAATCACATCCCTTTAGTAAACCTGTTAACTGCTTTAAGTCTGTCTTTCCGGTTAAATCGGTAACACGATCCTTATTGCTTACTAGCTGAATCATTTCTGCGGCCGATTTACTTTCCGATGCCACACCAAAAAGTAAAATTCGCACATTTAACTTTTCAACCAATAAGTCTGCTAATTTTGCAAAAGATGCGGTTGACCATCTTCTGTTCTCCAGGCTGGAACCAATTTGAAATCCAATAACCAAATCATCGTCCGACTTTGAGAAATTAAAAAGTCCCTCTTGATCACTACAAGAGTCAGTGCTGCTTTCAAGGACTTGAATCTCTCTTCCAGTCATGTCGATATCAGAACTTCTGGAAAAAATCTCAACAAGATTAAATTCGTTAAAATTACGATTAAAAGGTTCTGTACCAAAATATTGCATCCAAGGATGCCCCGTCAATCGATCTCCAGTGGCACTACAATGAAACCCAATAACATTTTTCACCTTTAGATAATGAACCATCAATGCACTGAAACGCGAATGACTCAGGTTCACTAACAAATCATAATTTTTATCACGAATGCTATTTAATTCAGATTCAATATAACGGTATATTTTTACCCAAGACTCATCTTCCCATGCACTGGGGTCTTTGAATTGTCTGAGGTTGAAAACAAGGGAATCATCGACACCGGGTATTAGTGAAACCGCATCCTCAAAATCACTTGACACCATCAAAGTTATCCTTGCGTCGGGATATTTATCTTTAAGCCCCTGAATCAAAGGAGTCGTCTGAATCAAATCCCCCATTCGAGTTAAACTAAGAATCAATATATTTCGGGCCACGGCTAAACTTTCTCCTGCATCACTTGGTCCAATATCATTAGCAATGTTTCATTATCATCCAGGTCGCCTTTACCGTTGTGAATATTATTTGCCAGGGTTTTAAGCGAAAAATTCTTTGTACCTTCAAACTCTTCGAGGTATTTCCCCAAGGTTGTATCCCTTCCCGCCTTTTCAATACAGTAAGACAATGGATCTAGTCTGCTCGCCTCGATTTTTTGCAGAGAATCAAACCGATTGATGAATACATGAATCAATAACTCCTGCATACGATGCTCAATGGTATGCTCCGCTAAAACCCTATGGTAAGACCGATTGGCAATCTCACTTCTCATATCTGGGTTTGCGATATAGAAATTGATCTGGTCTTTTAGTTCATCAAGAGAATTAAAAACCACTAGTTCTTCACCCACCTTAAAAAGGTTGGATAGGTCAGAGCGACAATCCAACAATTGAAATCTTTTACAGGATGAGATTTCAAAAGTTCTGGGGTTAATAAAATCCCCATCCGGATTTATCCCGTAATGGTACAAAGAAGAGTGAAGGTTTAAATTTATTTTTGCTGCATTATAAATATTTACTGTTTCTTCTGTAGTTACTCTCTCATTATTATTTTGAACCCGTTTTCCTAATGGTGAGTTCAAGTCCCAGCCCGTTCCCCATATTTTAAAATCTATATCAAGCAGTCGTGGAAACGATTGCACTCTATTATGATAAGCCGCACCCATAAATGAAAGATCTGCTTTATATAATTTCTTCTGTTCAAAAGATAACTCCAAAGGTCGGTGAACAGTAGGGTGTGCAGCTTGTGGCAGGTAGTAACAATCTTTTACCCCGGCAGAAATCAACTCCGGGTGAAAGCCATCCTTTTGTATGGTGAAAAAGTGATCGTACGCTGATGCCACCTCTTTCCAATAGGGTAAAGTACGAAAATCCTCGACAAACCAAAAAGCGACGGGAATTTTCAGTTCTTTCAAACGATGGATGGCTTCAGGGGATAGGGGAGCCTGCGCCAATGCAAGGATCATATCCGGCCTAAATTCTGCAGCTTTTGCAGCTGTGACCTCACCCATTAAGTTTAGGAATTTTTGTGATAAAACTTCTGCATTGGCTTTTATTTTTGTAGTTTCTTTAAGAGAGAAAAATCCATCGGCAAATTTATCGCAATCCACCGTCTCAACTTCATGGCCTAGATTTTTTAAAGCATCTACACAATAGTTTGCGGTAGGAAGAGACCCTCCATAAATCGGTTTTACAACCAGAACCTTTAAGGTTTTGCTAGAAATAAATTTTCGAGCTTCTAGTCCTTTTTCCAACTGCTGGTAATAGGCTTCCCCAATTCGGATGGAGGGAATATGCCTGAAGATGTTCCAACATTTTGGCTCGTATCGAGCTAACAGACTTGCCGGGGTTTGTGCAATTCTAAACCTCACTCCAGGTAAAAATGGAGCAAGGTCAATCGAGGACATAAAAGCCCTGAACATTGTCATCAAAGGTTCTATAACCGTTACCTCACCCTTCTGCAGTAAAGGCAAAACGTGATATCCAAACCCTAAACCAAATACGATAGTTCGAGAATTTTCATCAGATTCGAACCCGCGAGTAAGTTGCTCCGCTTCCTTTACAGGATGATATTGGCTATGGAGACTGGTACCCGCGATTTGCGGTACTGGCAATCCCTCTTTAGACAAACTAACTCTTACGTTTTCGGGAGGTCCATGACGCTTAACCCTACTTGCAAGTGCAAGGTCATGCTTTTGAAGGAGCTTTAAATTTTTTTCAAATAAATCCATAAGCACCTCTATTCAACAGAAACCGTTCGAACACTGTTCTGAAAATCCAATGCATACTGGTGTTTTGGATCAAGAAGTAAAACCTCATCCAGAGTCTGTAACGAGTCTTCAATCTCACCTCTTTTAAACTGAATACCTGCCATAGCAAATAACATATTTACATTCGCAGGGTGAATTTCCAAAAAACATTTTAAATGATCGTACACCCTATCAAAACTTTCAGTTTTATAGGAAATCTCAATTAGTGATTTCATTGCCAATATATGATCCGCATTCACATCCAATGCACGGCAAAAGTATTCCTCAGATTCTTTGAGATCATTTGTATTTGTTTTCAATATACCCAGTGCGCAAAATGTCTTATCACTTTGTGGATTTAGTTCTATAGATTTTTTTAAATAAATTTCAGCCTGTTTTGTATTCTCCTTATATAGCTCTAGCAGCCCCAACCCCAACCAAGGCTTATAAAATCCCGCATCATGAGTCTTTGCCTTTATAAAATTGACTTCTGCTTTTTGTGGATTTTGCAATCTCATATAACAATTCCCAACACCTACCAAGGCTTCAGGAGAAGTCGCATCCACTTCCAAAACCTCCTCATATTTACTTATTGCCGCTTCATACTCCGCTTTATCAAAATTATTTAATGCCTCGGTTAAAAGCTTTTCCATAACCATATTTCCATCCGGGGTTTCATTATTAATATCAACCATTGCCTTGCCAGCAACAATTTTGTATTGAAAAACAAAAAACCTACGAATCTCCTCTGCGGTCAAACCGTCTATCGATAGTCGCCCAAATTTTAAGGCCGTATGATTTTCGTTTGAAAATTTCTCGTATTGTGGATCGAGAGTTTCCTCAATTCGCTGAATAGAAAATCCAGCCTCTTTTACAAGCTTTTCGATTTCCTTAAAAGTAAAGAACCTGAGATGAGTTTCATCGAGAATGCCCTCCTTTTGATAAGTCCAGTTCCCTTCAATCAATTGGTGCACCACCCCATAGAATTGCACATTGGGTATGCTCATTATGATTGTGCCGTCTTTTTTTAAAAGCTTGCTCACCTTCTTTAGAACATCAAGTGGGTTCACCAGATGCTCCAGAACATCTGCAAAAATGATGCAATCGAATGCTGAAGGACTATAGGGAATATCCATGCATTCAATGTCACCGGTAACCACATCATCGAGTACCTTTCGCGCCATCTCAGCAGCGATTTCATTATTCTCAATCCCAGCCACAAATACGCCCGGCCGCTTTTTAAGTTCATTGCCTGTCATGCCTTCTGCACAACCCACTTCAAGAATGCAATTTGCATCTTCTGGAACCAGAGGAATTAAGTCGTGGCGAATATTTTTGTAATAGTTTTCCGGTTTGTCTACATCACTTGATTCTTTAGCATGCTCGCCGATTTTACGGTTAAGCACGCTCATCAGATTGTCAGCCCGATGCGCATAAGTATGGTTTTCTAAGACCTCCTGTCTTCCCTGCTCAGCGATGTGCTCTCTTTCTTTATCATTGTTCAGATAGTGAGCAATCAATTTCTCGATATTTTCATCTTCATAGACAATCAAGTGCTTCCTGTTTTCAAACATTTCTTCAAGTCCACGAGCACAGTCTGTAACCAGTAGGCTTCCAGAGCACAAGGCTTCAAATACTCGCATATTGAGGTCATTGTTAATGGCGTTGTTAAAAACTATCTTTGACTGTGAATAATGTTCAGCCATTTCATCCATAAACTTACGTTCGCAGCTTAAATTGAAACTCGAGCCGATTCTTTCAAGAAGGTCTTTTCTTCGGTTCTGAGTTTCCGGTATCGTACCGACAAAACCCACATCCCATTTTTTGTCCTGCTCAACTTTTCCATGAATATCAGGATCACAAGCCAGCGGCAGCCAAAAAACGTTCTTTATTCCTGCCTCTTTCATTTTTTCTACATAAGCTTTTTGAGCAAGAAAAATAAAATCGAAATTACTTGCTATATCCACATGCTTTTCATAATTGATATGGGTATCTATGAGGTAGCAAACTTTAGGCAGATCATATTCCTGTATATCCGTTGGTATCCCACTTAGGCCTGTTTCCACCCAAAAATAGAAGTCAGGCTTCCAACCCTTCGGGAGCTGATCCAACACTTGCTTTAACGGAGTGGCGTTTCCTCGAGGAATATCTTGTGGAGTGACCTCCCAATTTAAGGCTTCCAGATTCCAACACTTTTTTATTTCATCATTGATTTGCGCACCACAAGTCATAACATTATGGTTTTGCCGCAATGCCCTTTCCATATAATGCGCTGTTGTCGCTGGATAGGAGACGAAATCCATTAGGATATTTTTTCTGTATTTCTCTGAGAACGGAGTTGCATCCCCTTGTAAATTAATTCCAGTTCGCTTGAGAAAATCATTGATGGCCAATTCAACTCCCCTGCTCCAGGACTGAATAAACTTATTTATCGGAAATTTTTCTGCAACCGTTTTTCTAGCCTTTTCACCTATATCTTTCGCCAGCACAGGATCTTGCATAAGCTTTCCAATACAGCGATTTAAATAGTCAGGATCGTTGGAGCTGAAACCGTTTATTCCATCACAGATTGGGGATGTCTTATTATGTGAAGTCACAACCGGCATACCCGTTGCCATAGCTTCAAGCATAGCCAGGTTATAGCCATCTTCAAAGCCGTCCACGGTGGTATTGATATAAACACGGCTCTTTTGGAATTGATTAAGAAGATCATCAAATCCATCTGAAATTCTTGATTCAGGAATTCCAGGGTTCATCCCAAGAGTAAGCAATGGATGATTTTTTATAACTTTTTCACCAAAAGAATAGCCCATCATCAAGTCACGCTCTTTTAACAGGTTGCCAACACGCAACACCTTTTCTTCATTACCTGTATAACCGCCATACTCGGAAACATCTAATCCAGGTAAAATCACCTCTCCCTGCATTTCCCAGTCTGCCTTTTTCATTTCTGAAATAAATATTTTCGTCACACCCTCAAATAATGGGGTGATTTTTTGTAAATATTCTTCCCTGTTGACCTTGTTATTACCCAGGTTTATTTCCGTGGTTAGACAATTGTGAAAAACCATTATTTTGGGAAGAGAATAATCCTTTACCTCTATGAGGTCCTTTACGTTATGTGCAATAATGCAATCGATTTCTCCTTGCTCCAGGTTTCCCAGGGCCTGTTTCATGGAAATCAAGCGGACGTTATCAGGAACAGGACGCATATTCTGATCCCACTTCCTATAATGATTCGGTGCAATTTCAGGCTCTACAACCAGAAATTCATGATTCATTCGGGATAGGAGACAAAGATAAGGTTCGTGCCAGTTGAAGGTGAGAATTTTCAATTTCATAAAGGAAGGGCTCCGTATTAATATCAGCAGTCCTTTATATTTTCGGAGAAAACGTCGAATCACTTAACCTCAATTATTCTGGGTATTTTCCGATCAATCCCAGCAAGAAAACAGATATGATTTTTCCACTATTTTTTGAGACGCAGGAGCCTTTTTTCCATCTAAAATAAAGATGGAAAAACATTATCCATTCCAATATTATTTTAATTTTATCTTTTATTTTCAACAATTTAACTATATTTTCCCAGAAATCATGTCATACGATCCGGAATCAAAAAAAATCAAAAGCAGAGAAAAGCTGATCCAATATCGCCGGACTTTTCAAGATAAAAAGGCCCTGCCTGACGAAATCCCTCAGGGAAGTGGTGAGTTAAACAGGGATGGGAACCCAAAAACACCACCGGGGCAAAAAGTAGTCGAAAGTTGGCCAGTTCTCGATTTGGGGGTCACCCCCGAGCTGGATGAATTTAGCTGGAACCTGACCGTTTCAGGTCTGGTAAAAAATGTAAAAACTTTCGATTGGGATGCCTTTCAGGAATTGCCACAAACAACCGATGTTTCCGATTTTCACTGTGTTACCTCGTGGAGTCGAATGGATAACCGCTGGGAGGGAGTAAAATTCTCAGATATAGCCGCCTATTGCGGGGTATTACCAAGCGCAAAATTCGTTTATATCAAAGCATGGGACGGCTATTCCACAAATCTGCCGCTCGAAGAGGCCATGAAGTACGATGTGTTGCTGGTACATAAATGGGAGAACCATCCTTTAACCCGAGAGCATGGTGGC
>JAJDBA010000331.1 GCA_029261675.1 Nitrospinaceae bacterium | reverse complement strand
GAAGTGCGTTTGATTCATAAGAATTGTCGCGCAACGATAGGTGTTGTGGGGAATTCGGATCATGAAAACGTGTCCATCGGTAAAGCCGGGCGGGTGCGTTGGATGGGTCGCCGACCGAGAGTGCGAGCTGTAGCGATGAACCCTGTGGATCACCCTATGGGTGGTGGTGAAGGTCGGTCTTCAGGGGGGCGTCATCCTTGTAGTCCATGGGGGCAGAGCGCTAAAGGATTAAAAACAAGAAAAGTTAGTAAACCATCGAACAAATTTATTCTCAGCCGCAAGAAGAGAAGGTAGGCTTGCAGTTTTAAGGTGAATGGTAAACTTGTCGAATATTGAGGGTTAGGAATGGCACGATCGCTAAAAAAAGGTCCGTTTGTAGATTCGCATCTGATGGATCGAATCGAGGAGATGAACCGCAAGAATGAAAAGAAGATTTTCAAAACGTGGTCACGTCGCTCCACAATCACTCCGGATTTTGTCGGGCATACTATATCTGTTTACAACGGGAAAAAATTCTTCCCTGTTTTTGTGACGGAAAATATGGTTGGGCATAAGTTGGGTGAGTTTTCTCCGACGCGGACATTTAGGTCGCACGGTGGAAAAACCAAAAAAGCAGTAACCAAGTAAGCCAGGGTTGTCCTGGTGAAATGAAATTTATCGCAGGTAACGGGGAACGGTCCCGCTTGTGAATTAGAGAGACTGAAAAATCATGGAAGTAAAAGCCCTGCTCAGGCATACGCGAACAGCACCTCGTAAGGCGCGGTTGGTTGCAAATTTGATTCGCGGAAAGAATGTTAATGATGCCATTAATATTTTACAGTTCACGCGTAAAAGAGCGGCAGATATATTTCAGAAGTTGTTGAAATCTGCTATTGCCAACGCAGAAGAGAACCATAAGGTTCTTGATGTGGAAGATTTGTTTGTGAAGAATGTGAGAGTCGATGAGGGTGTTACTTGGAAGCGCCATATGCCGCGTGCCCGAGGTACATCGACAATGATTCAGAAAAAGACCAGCCACATCACTTTGGTGTTGGAAGAAAAAGAATCTTAAGGAGAAAAAAGTGGGTCAAAAAGTTCATCCCTATGGGTTTCGTTTGGGATTCAATAAGACATGGATTTCTAACTGGTACGCGCGTAAAGACTATTCTGCGCAGTTGGTAGAAGACATCGGTCTTAGGAAATATATTTTCAAAACGTTAGCGCATGCAGGGATTTCCAAAGTGGAAATTGAAAGATCCGCAAACCGAGTGAGGATTAATATTCACACGGCACGCCCTGGAATCATTATTGGTAAAAAGGGTTTGGAGGTGGATCGCCTTAAAGAAGAATTGCAGAAAGTCATGGCTGGGAAACAGGTCAATCTTAATATTAAAGAAGTGCGTCGCGCAGAATTAGATGCAACTTTGATCGGGCAGAATATTGCTCTGCAATTGGAGAAGAGGGTTTCTTTTCGCCGCGCTATGAAAAAGAGTGTTGTTTCGGCGCTTCGATTCGGGGCTAAGGGAATCAAGGTTCGAGTTTCAGGAAGATTGGGTGGCGCAGAAATTGCCCGTAGCGAATGGTATCGAGAGGGGCGAGTTCCACTGCATACTCTTAGGGCGGATATCGATTATGGTACGGCTTCCTCTAATACTACCTTTGGAATTATTGGTGTGAAGGTTTGGGTTTATAAGGGGGAGATTCTCCCGGATAAGAAAATGGAAAAGCCGGAAGGCTTTGGGTCACGACCTGCATCGGCACCAAAATCGGCAAAAAAATAAGAAATAAGTAAATCGTTTATTTGGAGATAATGCATCATGTTGATGCCCAAAAGGGTTAAATATAGAAAGCGCCATAAAGGCAGAATGCGCGGGACGGCATATCGAGGCGGATCGTTGAGTTTTGGTACCTTTGGTCTGCAGGCCTTAGAGTGTGGGCGTATCACCAATCGGCAGATTGAAGCAGCTCGAATTGCAATGACACGGCATGTGAAGCGTGGTGGGAAAATCTGGCTTAGAATTTTTCCGGATAAGCCGGTTTCGAAGAAGCCGTTGGAAACTAGAATGGGTAAGGGTAAGGGGAACCCAGAATTTTGGGTTGCTGTGATTAAGCCTGGGCGTATGCTCTATGAAATGGAAGGTGTGCCTGAGCCGGTTGCAAAAGAGGCATTTCGTCTTGCGGCTCATAAGTTGTCGGTGGCAACCCGATTTGTTGCGAAATAATTGAACGGAAAATAGGTAATGAAAGCACAAGAGATTAGAGATCTTTCGGAGAAAGAGCGGCAGGATAAAGTGACGGACCTGGGTCAGGAAATTTTTAACCTTAGGTTTCAATTGGCAACGGGGAAAATTGAAAACCCAAGCCGCTTGAAAAGTCTCCGTCGAGATGTCGCGAGGATTAAAACCATACAGCAGGAAGCGAAGGGTGATTCGCCGCAACCTGTAAAAGAAACAAGCGAAGAAAAAAAATAACGTAATTAGGGTGGAAGGTTGTCGCCTGATAATTAACTGAATAGGAAATTCCTTTGGAAAAGACTACAAAAAGAAAAGCTCTGCAAGGCTTGGTTGTCAGTAATAAGATGGATAAGACCGTGGTCGTGCAGGTTGAGCGTAAGTTTGCCCACCCTAAATTCAAGAAGGTGGTTAAAAGCACTCGTAAGTACAATGCGCATGATGAAAACAATGAATGCAACCCTGGGGACTTCATCAGTATTGGTGAGACGCGGCCGTTGAGTAAAACCAAGCGTTGGCGGTTGCTGGAAATTATTAAAAAAGGTGTAGTTGAAGAAGGTAAGGCGTCATGATTCAGTTAAGAACCGTTTTAGAGGTCGCAGATAATTCTGGAGCGAAAGTCGTCCAGTGTATTAAGGTGCTGGGTGGATCTCGCCGTCGCTATGCGCGGATTGGTGATGTGATCGTTGTCGCTGTTAAAGAAGTGGACCCGCAGAGTAGTTTGAAAAAGGGTGAGGTGAAAAAAGCGGTGGTGGTTCGTACTCGTAAAGAAATGCGTAGATCGAATGGAACCTATATTAAGTTTGATAGTAACGCGGCAGTTCTGATTGGCGATGGGAAAGACCCTGTGGGAACTCGAATTTTTGGCCCCGTTGGTAGGGAATTGCGTGCTAAGCGTTATATGAAAATTCTTTCGCTTGCTCCGGAGGTGCTGTAGTGAAAAAGGCATCCTATAAGTTGCATCTTAAAAAGGACGATATTGTTCAAGTTATTGCCGGTAAAGAAAAAGGCAAGAAGGGAAAAATTCTAGCGATCTTTCCGACGAGAGAGCGGTTGACTATTGAGAAGTTGAATATGGTCAAGCGTCATACGAAGGGCGATGGGAAATCCAAGCAATCCGCTATCGTGGAAAAAGAGGGGACAATCCATATTTCCAATGTTTTGCTGGTAAGTGACAAGGTTGGAAAAGGGGTTCGGACGAAATTAAAAAAACTGGCCGATGGCAAGCGGGTTCGCGTTTGTTCAAAGACCGGCGATGTGTTGGATAAGGTATAAAAATGCCCAATTATAAAAAAGTTTATAACGAAAAACATAAAGCGGCTATCCAGAAAGATCTTGGTTTGGCGAATGTGATGGAAATTCCCAAGATGGAAAAGATCACCATTAATATGGGGCTGGGTGAGGCATTGCAGAATTCCAAGCTGATAGAGTCGGGAATCGAGCAGTTGAAGATTATTACAGGTCAAATGCCGGTGGTAACTAAAGCTAAAAAGTCTATCTCCAACTTTAAGTTGCGTGAAGGAGTTCCGATTGGTGTGAAGGTTACCATGCGAGGCGACCGCATGTATGAATTCTGGGAAAGGTTGGTTTGTTTTGCTCTTCCTAGGGTACGCGATTTTAAAGGGCTTCCGCCGAAAGCATTTGACGGGCGCGGTAATTACACGATTGGATTGAAGGAGCAGTTGATTTTCCCTGAAATCGATTTCGATAAGATTGAGAAGATCAAGGGAATGAATATTACAATCACAACCTCTGCTAAAAATGACGAACAGGGTAGATGTTTGCTGACTCATATGGGGCTTCCCCTAAGAAAGTAAGGTATGGCAAGAAAATCATTAGTTGCAAAACAAAAAAGAGTGCCGAAATTTGCAGTGCGCGGATACAGTCGATGTAATATTTGCGGTCGGCCGCGGGCTTTTCTCAGGAAATTCGGAATGTGTCGCATTTGTTTTCGTGAGAGAGCGTTGCGTGGTGAAATCCCAGGTGTGACCAAGTCCAGCTGGTAGTTGAGCCTGATGAGATAAGTGGATTGACTTACTCATCGTAGTTTTTTTTTAGATAAAAATTTATACCCTGTCTCTTCGTGGCGGGGTCGTTGAATTAATTTTTTTGGAGTATCCTTGTAATATGATGACCGATCCTATAGCCGATTTGTTCACCCGCATCCGAAATGGGCAGATGGTACGGCACCCGCGAGTGGATGTCCCCGGCTCTAAAATGAAAATCCGGATTGTGGAAATTTTGAAGGATGAAGGTTATATCAAGAATTTCCGCCATTATGAGGATGGTAAGCAGGGTGTTCTCCGCGTTTATTTGAAGTATCAGAATGAAGAGCCAGTAATACGTGGGATTAGAAGAATCAGTAAGCCGGGGCGAAGGCAATATGTGAAGCACGATACCGTTCCCAAGGTTTTGAACGGATTGGGTTTGGCGATTGTTTCGACGTCATCGGGGGTTTTCACTGACGAGCAATGTCGGGAAAAAGGTGTTGGCGGGGAAGTCCTCGGGTACATCTGGTAAAAATTTAATTTTCCTGTGAATGGAAAATCATTAATGCCCGGGTTGATTGCCGGGAGTTACGGAAAAGATAAGAAATGTCTCGAATAGGAAAAAAACCAGTTCCAGTGCCCTCAGGGGTGGAGTTAAAGATTAGCGGCTCAAAGCTTGACGTTAAAGGGCCTAAGGGGCAATTGTGTCGCGATTTGCATCCGAATATGAAGATTGAGTTGAAGGATAATGAGGTGACGGTAACACGTCCGACCGATGGCAGGCTGGATCGCTCTCTTCATGGGCTCACTCGAACCTTGATCAGCAATATGGTTCAAGGGGTTACAGAGGGTTATTCCAAGCAGCTCAATATTGTTGGTGTCGGTTATAAAGTTGCATTGAAAGGCAAAGACCTTGTGCTTAACTTGGGGCATTCGCATGCTATCGATTACCCGGCGCCAAAGGGCATCGAATTTGAAGTAGATAGTAAAAAGAACACCATTATTGTTAAAGGGACGAATAAAGAAGTGGTAGGTCAAACGGCGGCAGAGATTCGCAGTTTTCGTCCTCCTGAGCCTTATAAGGGCAAAGGTGTAATGTACTCCACAGAGAGAATTAAGCGCAAAGCCGGTAAGGCTGCGGTAGGCAAAGGAAAGTAAAATGAAAACATTAGAGCGTGAACGTCTGCGATTAGCTAGAAAGAAAAGAGTCAAGTTAAAGGTGCAAAAGCAAAGTGGCCGCCCCCGATTGACTGTGTTTCGTAGTACCAAGCATATTTATGCGCAGATCGTGGATGATAATGAAGGTAAAACTCTGGTTTCTAGCTCGTCTATGACGAAGGAATTTAAAGAGCAGATGAAAACCGGAGGCAACTTGAAAGCTGCGGCTTTGGTCGGTGCTATGATTGGTGAGCAGGCCGCTGCGAAGGGGATTAAGGAAATTTATTGCGATAGAAATGGTTTTCTTTATTCAGGGCGGATCAAAGCTCTTGCTGATGCGGTACGAGAAAAGGGAATTAAATTTTAATCTAATGCATCTCTAAAATAACCGGAATAATCGGGTTGATAGAGGTACTCTAAACAAAAGTAGGAGGAAGGCTTGCGACAGAAGCAACCGGAAAACCCAACAGACTTTGTTGATAAAGTGGTCAAGATTAACCGTGTAGCCAAGGTTGTAAAAGGTGGTCGCCGGTTCAGCTTCAGTGCATTGGTCGTGGTCGGTAATCGTGATGGTAAGGTGGGCTGGGGTTTGGGAAAAGCCAATGAAGTCCCTGAAGCCATTCGTAAAGGGGTTGAGAAAGCCAAGAAAAGTTTGGTTTCAGTAAGCCTGGAAGGCTCTTCTATTCCGCACGAAGTGATTGGTGCTTATGGTTCGGGAAGAGTGATGCTGAAACCGGCATCACGGGGAACTGGTTTGATTGCAGGTGGAGCGGTTCGCGCTGTATTGGAGGCGGCAGGTGTTCGCGATATTCTCACGAAATGTCTGCGCACGAATAATCCGCACAATGTTGTTAAAGCTACAATTCAAGGATTAATGGACCTCCGCAGTGCCAAAGATTGCGCACGAGCAAGAGGAAAACAAGTAGGCTGATTGAGGAAAAAAGAATGTTGCAATTATCGAATTTAAAAGGCCCCGCTGGCGGCAGAAAAAATAGAAAACGCGTGGGTCGCGGGATTGGTTCTGGGACTGGCAAGACGTCTGGTAAAGGCCAAAAAGGTCAGAACAGTCGCTCTGGAGGAGGAGTTCGTCCTTGGTTTGAGGGTGGGCAGATGCCACTCCACCGAAGGTTGCCCAAGCGTGGTTTTACCAATATCTTTAAAAAATATTATGAGCTCGTGAATGTCGAGCAATTGGTTAAGTGTGCTGGTATTGATCCTGTAACTCCTGAAGTTATGAAGGAAAAAGGATTGATAAAAAAAATTGGAGCCGTAAAAATTCTTGGTAATGGCGAGTTGAAAGAATCGCTCAACGTGCATGCGCATAAGTTCAGCGGATCGGCTCAAGCGAAAATTGAGAAATCCGGGGGAAAGGTTGTAACCCTATAAATGGCGGCAGAAAGCTTTGGAAATGTATTTCGGGTTCCTGAACTTAAAAAGAAAATTCTTTTTACTTTAGGACTTTTGGTTGTCTATCGGATTGGGGCTCATATCCCGACTCCGGGAATCAACTCTGTGGCATTGGCGGAATTATTTGCCCGGGCGCAGGGCACTATTCTTGGTTTTTTTGATATGTTCTCCGGCGGGGCTTTAAGTCGGTTGACCATTTTTGCTTTGGGCATCATGCCTTATATCAGCGCATCTATTATTTTGCAGCTGATGACGATTGTTTCGCCTTATTTGGCAAGATTGAAAAAGGAAGGCGAGCAGGGGCAAAAGAAGATCACTCAGTACACTCGTTATGGAACGGTGTTGTTGAGTACGATTCAGGGGTCAGGAATCGCGGTAGGGCTGGAGGCTATGAAGAGCCCTGGTGGTATTCCCATTGTACCGGAGCCGGGTTGGTCTTTTAGGTTGATGACAGTTCTTACTTTGACCGCCGGAACTTCGTTTCTGATGTGGTTGGGCGAGCAGATTACGGAAAAAGGAATTGGGAACGGAATTTCCCTAATTATTTTTTCCGGGATTGTTGCCGGAACGCCAGCGGCAATATTTCAGTCCTTGGATTTGATGGGCACAGGTGAAATGTCGGTGCTGGTCATGTTTTTTCTTCTTATTCTGATGATCGTGGTGGTGGGAGCCATTGTGTTCACGGAAGGAGGGCAGCGGCGGATACCGATCCAGTACGCCAAGCGGGTAGTGGGTCGAAAGATGATGGGTGGGCAATCTACACATTTGCCTTTGAAAGTGAATACATCGGGGGTTATCCCGCCAATTTTTGCTTCTTCAATCATCATGTTTCCGGCGACGATAGCGCAGTTTATAAGTCATCCTTGGATGCAGACGGTTTCAGCTATGCTGACACCGGGGACGATTGTTTATAGTTTGATTTTTGTCGGTGCAATATTTTTCTTTTGTTATTTTTATACGGCGGTTATTTTCAACCCCGTCGATGTTGCTGACAATATGAAAAAGCACGGCGGTTATGTACCTGGAATTCGACCGGGAAACAAAACGTCAGAGTATATTGATACGATTCTCTCAAGGCTTACATTTTATGGCGGATTGTATTTATCTTTAGTCTGTATTTTGCCGGATTATTTGATAAAATACTTCAATATCCCCTTTTACTTTGGTGGAACAAGCTTGTTGATCGTGGTGGGGGTGTCTTTGGATACTATGCAGCAAATTGAGTCCCATCTGGTTATGAGAAATTATGACGGTTTTGTGAAAAAGGGGCGTTTGAAAAGCCGAAGAGGCTGATTGATGAGATTGATTCTCTTAGGGCCACCTGGTGCTGGAAAAGGCACTCAGGCAAAAATGCTGAAAGAAAAATTTCAGATTCCGCAAATTTCCACTGGCGATATTCTGAGACAAGCGGTTAAAGATAATACCGACTTGGGTGCTCGTGCTAAAATAGTTATGGATGCGGGGCAGTTGGTTCCTGACGATGTTGTCATTGACCTGATTAAAGAGCGCATCCGACAAGCAGATTGTAAAACCGGGTTCATTCTGGATGGGTTTCCCAGGAATATTGCGCAAGCGGAAAAGCTTTCGGAAACCTTGGTTGAAATGAATCTGAAGATAGATAAAGTAATCGATTTGGAAGTGAATGCCGAGGAAGTGGTCAATCGGCTAACCGGGCGTAGCACTTGCCGGGAATGCGGAACTATGTTTCACCATTTGTCCCGCCCCCCCAAAGTATCGGGGATTTGTGATGGCTGTGGTGGGAAATTGGAGCAAAGGCCAGACGATAATAGAGAAACGATTCACGAGAGACTAAAAGTATATATGGAGTCTACCGCTCCTCTAAAAGAATTTTATAAAAAGCAGGGGAACTTAAAAATGGTTGAAGCGAAGGGCTCAGTGGAAGAAATTTTTTCCAATGTTTGCGATATGATAGATGTCTAAAGAAGAATCGATAGAAGTAGAGGGCACTATTTTAGAACCGTTGCCTAATGCAATGTTTCGAGTCGAGCTGGAAAATGGGCATAAGGTGTTGGCTCATATTTCAGGGAAAATGCGTATGCATTTTATTCGTATTTTGTCAGGAGATAAGGTTAAGGTGCAACTATCACCCTATGATCTGACACGCGGCCGAATTACCTATAGATATAAATAAGAGGGAAGAACCATGAAAGTACGAAGTTCGGTCAAACCGATTTGCATGAAATGTAAAGTGATTCGCCGCCGCGGTGTTGTGCGGGTGATTTGCGAAAATCCAAAACACAAGCAGCGACAAGGATAAAGGAGGAACAGTGGCACGAATAGCAGGTGTTGATATTCCAAAAGATAAACCAGCTTGGATCGCTTTGACCTATATCTATGGGGTGGGAAGAACATCATCGCATGCGATTCTCAAAAAAGCTCAGGTGGGTGAAGAAATACGGATGAAAGATCTAACAGAAGAAGAGATCACCCGCATCCGAAGTGTCATTGACAAGGAGTATGAGGTGGAAGGCGACCTTAGACGTAATGTCACTATGAATATAAAACGCCTGATGGATATCAGTTCTTATCGAGGCCTTCGGCACCGAAGAGGTTTGCCGGTTCATGGGCAGAGAACTCATACCAATGCGCGAACAAGAAAAGGCCCAAAGAAAACAGTCGGTGCTCGTGCTAAGAAATAAGGGTGCTTTAAATATTAGAGATTCTCATAAAAAAGATCTGGAGAAATTAAATTAATGGATAAGAAATCCAAAAGCGGTAAGAAAAAGCAGAAAACAGCCCCGGAAGTAGGGGTAGCTCATATCCGCGCCACGTTTAACAATACCATCATCACCATTTCGGATATGTCCGGTAATGTGGTGTCTTGGTCGAGTGCTGGAGCGCAGGGTTTTAAAGGTTCTAGAAAAAGTACCCCTTTTGCAGCCCAGGTGGCGGCAGACAAGGCAGCCATAAAAGCCCGGGATATGGGAATGAAAAAACTTGAAGTTCATGTTAAAGGTCCAGGGTCTGGGCGTGAGTCTGCGATCCGCTCCTTGCAAGCGGCCGGAATGGAAATTCTTGTCATTAGAGACAGAACACCTATTCCACATAATGGTTGTCGCCCGAGAAAGCGACGAAGAGTTTGATGAAAGTTACTAATTGTTCGATGATTTTCTCTAACACAACCCTGTTCTTTTTTAAGGGTAGCTTGCAGTCAAAA
>JAJDBA010000330.1 GCA_029261675.1 Nitrospinaceae bacterium | reverse complement strand
TGGGATGCCTAATGCTAATTCAGGAGGCGGATATTGTCAAATTGGGGTATGATTTGGAATTAAGTTGAAGAGTTTTAGAAGTGACTGCTCCCGACCCAAAGCAGACAATCAGCCGGTCGATACTATGGGTATTGATAATTTGATGGAGTTTTAATCAGGTTATTATTGATTTTTCAATTCTAATTAGAAGCTTAATGTTTGTAGAGGTTCCAATGTTTAAAAAAAAATACTCATCTCTAAAGTTAATTGGAGTTTTTGCAGGAATTTTTCTATCTTTTAGTTTAAATACGCCTGAGGTCCATGCTTGTTCCTGTTTTGTTAATGGGACTGCGAAAGAGTTGGAATCAAGTGACGCGGTATTCCTAGGAGAAGTGATTGAAGAGAAGGCAGTCCTGCCTGATCCCTCTAAGACTAAAAAACCAGAAGAGGGCAAGAGTCATCCGCCCACTCATTATGAATACACAATGAAAGTAGAGAAATCCTGGAAAGGGGTTTCCGGCTCAACCATGACTATTGGAGCTGGTGGAGGGCTGGGGACGTGTAGCTACCACCGCCGTTTAGAACCCGGACAAAGACTGTTGATCTATGCCGACATGCGGAAGAGTTTTTATCCGATTTTAAAACCCATGCTATTTCTCAACAATTGCAGTCGGACAAAGACTCTGGATAAAGGGGAAATTGAGGCCCAATATCTTGATGCCATAATCGCAAATAAGGACACTAAAACCATTATCCGGTCCCTTCTGGACATTCTAACAAATGAAGAAATGAAGAATGAAAATCGTATCGAGGCTTTGGATCTTATTATAGAAACGATCAGAGATAAACCTGATGACCTTCATGAAGGAACTGTTAGAGCATTGGTTGAAGCCACCGAAAGTAGCAACACAAAAATAAAAATTGCAACTATTGACGCATTTTCATATCCCACCCGCATTTTCATAGGCAAAACAGTTATAAAAAAAACTTTACTACAATTGCTAAATGACAAGGACCAAACTGTTCGTAATGCCGCCGCACAGGCCCTTGGGGATGTCGCAAATAATCGCTTTCTCTCCAGGGAATTTGTCGTTAATGACCCTGCAAATATAATAGCTGGAGAAAATATTTTTGGCACCTTGGTTCAGGAATTTGAGAAAGTAGCCCTTAAAAATTGGGAGAATAAAAAGCTCCATGAAAGAACCATTTCAATATTAGGGGTTTCAATTTCTAAGGTTGCCGGATCTGAGGAAGAAAAAATAAAAGCTGCTGAAATTTTGTCACGTTTGATGGATAGAATCACCGATCCTCATCGCAGGGCTTCAATTATGAAACAACTAGGTTACCTAGGTAAATATGGAATTATAGCTGCCCCTAAACTGATGCAAATATTAAAAAATACCAATGATAATTCCGTCAAAAAAAATATTCTTTCTATGCTGGGAAATATCAAAGCTACTAAATACCTGGAGGATATTAAACCCTTTATAAAAGACAAAAACTGCTCAGTTGTCCAAGGCGCGATTCTGGCGGTACATCGCATTGATTCTAAAAATTTCCCGGAATTTTTGAAAAACAACGCCATGCAGGAAATAAAAAAACGATTTGATGACTGCGCATTTGAGATATTATTTGTTGTAACAATACTGGGTTCTGACGCGACAGCAATGAAACCTTTCATAATCGAGAAACTTAAAACTATGGATGACCATAGTTGGCAGAAAAGCACTTTAGAATACGCAGTAGAAGCGTTACGGTAAAACTATGATCTTAATTCTCCTCATTTTACTGTTCTTCCCTGTTGCGACCTGGGGCGAAACACCTAACTATGCTCTCGCATTTGCCAATGCAAAAGGAAACCTTTTAATTTCTGTCAAAAGTCATGCCTCAGATTCTAAACAGTGGAATAGAGCAGCATGTGCCGATGGTCATTTATATACCATCCGGTTTTTAAAAGAACAAAAAGGAGGAGAGAAAAATACTAATAGAGATTCAGCAAACAATTTTGATCAGTTGGGAGGAAATCTGTTTCAAATAGAGTCTGGCATTGTGAAAGAAATGAAATATGGATCTGGCGCTACTTGTATCTTGCTTGACAAAGATTATTTGCAAGATAAAAAATTTATTTCCCTTGTCGATTCATACTGGAAACCAAAATGTACTGCCACACAGATTTTGCATATTCGAGCCCTTTATGAAAACTGGTCTATGGAGGACTGTTGGGTTTTATTTCCCGGAAATAAGGATGCCCCATTACTCATCGCGTCATTCTTCCCCAAACCCACAAAGGGTCTTTTTGTCCTCGCCATGATGGTACAGGCAGACAACTGGGCCATAAAGGAATATCCCGTTCAATTAAAAAAACAAGATGATTTTTTATCGTGTTGGAGGGTTGATGATGGTTGTGAATTTGATCCCAATAGCATCGAAATCCCGTTTGTATTTATCGGAGAAGAAACCGAAGTCCTGTCACTTTGGGGCGCTCCAGAGGGAGAGTCCATCATAATTTTTCGCGCTGTTGGGAAAGGTTTCAGGAAGGTGTTTTCTGGATATCGTTATCAAGCACCAATGTAGAAGAAATGACTGGAGATTCTTCTCAAAGCGGACATTAAATTAATTTAAAAAGTAGGCTTAAAAGCTAATCTATGGCTCAATCCTCTCGGATCCATTTTTTCATAATATTTTTATGCTCCGCTGCAGTGCGCATAGTATATTTTTTTCAGTTTCAGGATAATCCCTTTTTTGATTACGTTCCTAGAAGCTGGGACCAAGGGATCTACTATCAAGGAGGCCTTGCCTTTGCGCGGGGTGATCTCATGGCGGTGGCTCCTATACTCGACAATCATTTTTCCCCTGCCTACCAGTACTTTTTAGGAATTCTCTTTCTATTTTTTGGTGAGCATATAGAGGTTGCCTGGATAGGGCAATTTGTTCTGGGAATACTATCCACCTTTTTCGTTTATTCTATTGCCAGCCACTTTTTTTCCAGAACAGCGGGTTTGATTGCGAGTCTTTTTTTTACTTTTTATTCTCCCAATTGGTTGTATGAAGGTTCTCTCTATCGCTCCTCCCTCATTGTTTTTCTGGAATTGGCAGTTTTCAGAATTTTACTTGCGGCAGGCAATAGTCGTCGTTGGTCTCTCATTGCCTCAAGTGCCGTTGTATTGGGTTTATTCATGCAGGTACGCTCAAACAACATTCTTCTTTTTCCTGTGGCTTTATATTATTTATTTTATAAATCTAAAGCTTTTGGGAAGATTGACTGGCCGCAGCTTACGGGTTTTTCATTAATCGTTCTGCTTGTTTGTGCGCCAGGGCTTTTCTGGGTGAAAGAAGTTCGCGGACAATGGGGGCTTTACGATAAAAGCGGTCCAGAAAATTTATTGCTGTCTAACACTCTTGATCATTCGGTTCGCACCTATGAGCATAATGAAACGTATCAGGAAGTTTTAAAATCTATTTCCTTGAAAACAGGGCCGGTTCTTGAATATATTTTGGAAACTATAGTGGATCATCCGCTGGAGTTTATATTTCTTTATCTCAAAAAGACTTATTATTATTTCAACAACTACGAAGTTCCGGTCACGCTCAATTTTTACCTGTTTCAGGAATTCTCTCCCATATTAGGGTATGGGATTCCTTTTGCTATATTAGGTGGGTTAGGGCTATGCGGAGCATTTTTGCTATGGAAGCGAAAAGGTTGGACCCTATTACATACATTTCTAGTAACGGCATTTTTAATATTTCTTCCCTTTCTGGTTCTTTCTAGGTATCGGTTATATTCTATTCCTTTTTTATGTATGTTCTCCGGTTACTTTATGGTGTCGATCCAAGAGTGGGTAAAGGTTAAAAATTTAAAAGCTCTGATGGCCTCTTTCTTATGCTTGCTTGTACTGGGTTTGCTATTCAGAACCGAATCTCTTCCTGAAGGAAAAATCAGGATTGATGATTTTGCAAATATGGGTTCTGCATATCTTAATAATGACGAACCCGAAGACGATAATTTGAGTATTAATTACTATCAAAGAGCCCATGAATTATCTCAAACTTTAGAAGTCTCTTTGCAGCGACCTCAAAAAATTAAACGGCTGTACCACGATTATTATCTTATTCGAGCCAAAGGTTTGCTGGAAAAAAATGAAACCAAAAAGGGATTGAATTCTTTAGAAAAAGCGCTGAGCTTTGATTATAGTGTTTCAAAAACTCACTATATTTATGCTAATGAACTTTCAAAAATAGGTATTTTGGAGGGTGCATTGAGGGAAGGATTGGAAGCATTTATATTGAATCCGGAATCTCAAGAAATTCCGTTACTCCTTGGAAATCTTTATAGCAAACTTCCGTATTCGCCACTTTGGGTGGTTTTGCATTGGGAGCAAGCGGCAAATAATTTAGAGGGCTCACAACTTAAGACACTTAATAACACTTTGACGCAAATCAAGAATCAATTGGGTCTCACGAGGAATAATGAATTAAGTGAAAAAAAACGAATCATTGAACCGTTGGTTACAAGTCTCCCCTCTATAATCCCATTTCCATCGGATTCGGATATCCCCCTTGAATTAAAAAAACAAACTCCCAAAGAAGTTCTTCGATATACGGTCATTTTGTTGCAGCGTCTCGTTTTGTTTCCCGATGAAAGGAAAAACGATATTCATCTGCAGTTAGGTATTATCTATTGGAAAAAAGAAAATCGCCTTTCTGCAGCAGTCCATCATTTGGAAAAAGCTTGGGATGCAGGAAGCCGATCTTCAATCCTTTCTCAATTAACCAAATTGAAATAGTCGAAATTGGATTTTAAGGGGTTGTTTAGCCAGATTAAAACCCATTGAATTGAAATTGTGCCTGTGCCTGTGCCAACCTTGCCAATCACATTGTCCTCTTAAAAGTGTCCAAAATTTAATAAGGAAATTAAGGAAAACTAGAGTACAGCTAGAGTGTATAACGAGGTGAGTGTCCGCTTTTGGCCCAGACTGTGTGAAAACGCTGAAAGCAAGACTCCTTACAGAAAACCTACTTCACCAGAAGCTTGTAGAGCTATGATCGGTATATCAGGAAGGGGTCAGGCACCCTTCTAATTAGAGTTAGTTTTGAGTTTTCACACAGTCTGGGCCGGAAG
>JAJDBA010000329.1 GCA_029261675.1 Nitrospinaceae bacterium | reverse complement strand
GATATCAGCTTCGAACGTATTCTCTTTGTGTACAAATTCTTCAAGCTCTTTAGGGCTTTTGAATTCAAAAACTTTAGGTTCTTTTTGTCCGCAAATTTCTTCGTCTTGCTCAACCGTTAGCAGGTGTTTTTCAAGAGACCGAATAACGAATTTTTTTCGGGTTTTTAGTTTGGAAAAAATGTCCTGATAAATGGGCTCTAAATTTAAGGCCATGCTATCTCTCCAGCTTTAAAAATAATGGGTCAATTGATAAGAAAACAATTTTAACTTTCCCATATTTCAAAATCAAATATTTTGATTTTTTTGGGGAAGCAAATTGTCACTTACCCTTAACATGGCAATTATTTTGTGTTAGTCTAGCCACGCCTTTTTTGAAAAGGTCCGCTTGATTCTTCTTCCGTCTTTTATCCTGCAACTTTGTAACCCATCCTGCAAATGACAAAAAAAATAACACTCAACAAACTAACCGAAGAAATGATTCGCGAATCGCGACACCCGTTTACGGTTAATGACTTCGCGAAAAACCTGGAAAGCCGCTGGCAAAAGCAGATTTCAGAATCCACTTTGAAAAAGGTAAAAAAAATATTACTCAATCATCATTTTTTGATTGGGATAAAAGAAGACGATTTTATACCCTTCCGCGCTGTGATTGATAAAGTCAGCCACATTTCCCTTTCCTTGCAATTAGGGACTTGGGAATTGAAACAGGGAATACTGATTCCTGGACACCGACTCATGCCATTTAATTTGACGGATCGAAAAGAGCAAGATCTGGTTTTTATCGATCCCGAAGGAAATGAAATTCAAAAATTAAAACAAACTTTTTTTATTCAGGATGTGGCATCGTTTTACCAGTACTGCGGAAATTTCCCGGAAGACATTAAAATCAACGAAAAAGTTCCGGGAAAAAGCTGCATGACCGTTACAGCCTGGGATATGAATAATTACTATAAAAAATTTGGTAGCAAACCAGGTGATTCCCTTTTGATTGATCTCGTTGATTACGAAAAAGGTGTTTTCCAGATACGCCCCTATTCTTCAAAACAGTTTCGTTCAGACCGCTTGCGCCGACGTGCACTATACCTTGCTCTTGCTACGCAGATGGACCCATTATCGCAAGATGAAAAATTCTGTTCTGTAGGACTTGAAAAACAATTATTACGAGTTCTTTTTTCAATGGACCCAAAATTTTTAAAAGATGTTGATATTTTTTCAGTCACAGATTTTCTCGAGTCATTACAAGAGTGGACTGTGGTTGGTTGTGAAGCTGGTGGTGTTCAAATGCTACCCGCTTGGAAATCAGAGTCGGGACCTTTTGTACGAGCTAGTTCGCGCCGCGTTATCAAGGGGGAACTAGGAACCCTCAATGAAATTTTTCAGGATATTGAGCTTTCATTCGATGCTGAGGAATTTAAATCTATTCTCTACACGGTAATGGCCTCAGACAAATATAAATTGGAAACGGTTTTTTTCCTTTTGTTTGGTGGACAGGGAGAATTATTTAAAGACAAGAAACAACATGAGGTGTTTTATGGCAACCTGCGAGAGATGTTGTTTAAAATTTGTGAAGATCTAAAGACCAAAGAATCTCTTCTTATCAGCAGACTGCGAGAGCAATGCGTTGATATTAAAATGAGTCTGGTTGGTATTTTAAGGTTTCTGGAAGATCAGGAAGTCGGACTCGAAGATTTACCCGCCGAAATATTAAACCAGATTGTCGAGCTCGACCAGTTTTGCAATGATGCTTTACGTCAATTCTCAATAAGGAATGAACCGCCAGAGCTAAAATTCATCCGTGACTTGAGAGTGGCCCTTAAAGTCGTCGAGCCACAGTTGGCTCTACTTGAAGAAGAAATATATTCCCAAATTGCTATTTATTGAATCGCTCCACACAAACCGTGGCCGGATGTCTGCTCGATGCAGACTTGAACCCGGTCGCCGGGTTTGTATAACCCTTCTCCGCCTGTTGCATTCACACGCCAATACTGTGGGTTTCTACCTTTAAAGGAATAACCGGGTTTGCCGGAGTTGCCCTCGATCAGCATTTCTATAGTTTTCCCTTTATACAAGTTGCTTTGCTCTTCTGTCAGTCGGTTTTGTAGTTGAATGAGCTCCTGAAGTCTTTGCTTCTTGACATCTTCGGGGACAGAATCTTCAAATTCATTTGCGGGAGTTCCTGGTCTTGGGCTATAGGAAAACATGAAACTGCTGCTATAACCGACCCGCTCCATGACTTTCAAGGTGTCTTGAAATTGAGCATCGGTTTCACCGGGAAATCCAACAATAATATCTGTTGTCAAAGAAACATCGGGAACTTCAGATTTTAATTCATCAATCAATTCCAAATATTCTTCTACCGTGTGATCTCGACGCATCGATTTCAGAATTTCATTGTTGCCACTTTGAATGGGAAGGTGAAGATGGTTCATCAAAACATCAAGGTCGCGATACGCACGAATGGTTTCGCGGGTAAAGTCATTCGGGTGGCTGGTGGTGAACCGCAATCTTTCCAACCCGGGTATCTCTGCGATTCCATATAAAAGCTTATGAAAGGGGATGGGATTATTCAGGCCACGCTTTCCGTAAGAGTTAACGTTTTGCCCAAGAAGAATAATTTCTTTGGCACCCTGTTTGATCAGATGGCGTATTTCCTGGTACAGCTCTTCAGGTTCGCGCGATTTTTCCCGCCCACGGGTGAATGGAACAATGCAGAATGTGCAAAACTTGTCGCAGCCTTTAATAATGTTTACAAAAGCACTGGCTCCAGGTTTTTGTGGTAGGTCTCCTGAAATTTCAGGAATGGTGTAAACTTTCTCCGAATCAAACCCGGTCCACACAAAAGGCTTTTCCGATTCATGCACCCGATTGACAGCTTTCCCTATGCCTTCAACCTGATCGGGACCCAGCACGAAATCCAAATAAGGCATCCGTTTTAAAAGTTTTTCTCCATCCTGTTGGCCCATGCAACCCGTCAGCCCCAAAATAAGGTCTGGATTGGCTGCTTTTAAAGGTTTTAACCCACCAAAGAGTGAAAATGTTTTTTGTTCTGCTTTTTCTCGTATTGAGCAAGTATTGACTAAAATCAGATCCGCATCCTCTTTTTCCTGAGTACGCTGATAGCCGGAATGGAACAGGATGAGTTCCATCCTGTCTGTGTCCGCCACATTCATCTGGCATCCGAAGGTATCTAAAAATACTTGTTTCATAAGGGAAGACTTTAAGGCAACCCGCCTTTGTTTTCAACCGAACTTTTTAAATATCGGTTTTTATCCCCTGCGAGAAGAGTTTTCTAAAAACATCAAATTTAAACAAATTATATGTATTTCCTGTGTATTTATAAAATTTTGTTGACAAACTAGTGGATTTAAAATAAGGTCATCATATTCCAAAAAAAGTATTTAAATAAGCAGAACCTTTGCGCCAGAACCATTTGAAGGGGGGGAATTTACTGTGGCCAATACCAATAGTGTCCGACAAATCCGCGAAGCAAAAATGATGAGCAAGGCAGAATTGGCTCGAAAAGCGGATGTCACCGTTCAAACCATTGACCGGATTGAAAAGGGAAATGAATGTCGGCTCGACACAAAACGTAAGATTATTTTAGCTCTAGGATATAAATTGGCAGATCGAACAAGAATTTTTGAGGATGAAAATGACAGTCCTCCCGAATTGCCGAAGAAGTTAAATCGAAAAAAAGCTTAACTGAGAAGAAGGTAAGTCCCGATTTTTTTATAAATTAAGGAGATCATTTTCTCGGAAAAAAAATGAGCGGGGATAAACAGGGCCACCTCGATTATCGGAACTAAAAGTGGGAACTTTAGTCGGTGAGAGGAAATTAAATCGGTTTATTCTCAACTCAGAGTGATGCTGGTGGCGAATCGTTTAGTTGTGAATTTTTAAAACATTTAAAAACAAATTCATACGGTTTTAGCCTTCAGCAGGCAAGAATTTTATAAAATAGACCTTGCTCAGGCTTTTTTTGCAACTTTTGCCTAGTTGGTATGAGGTTTGCTTTTTACTATTTGGTTGAGAATCAGGAATAACCTTTATGTTTTTATCTAAAAAAACACCTTTGGTAGCGATTGATATGGGTTCACATTCCATAAAATTGGTGCAACTTGCCCAATTGAAAAATGGAAGTTTTGAATTGGTCAGTCTCGGCATGATGCCTTTAGAGCAAGGAAGCATTGTTGAGGGAGCCATCAAAGACCCGGGTCAAGTCGCAGAAGCTCTCACAAACCTGGTTAAGGCTGAAAAAATTCAATCGAACTTTGTGGTTGCTTCCGTTTCGGGAGAAGCGGTTTTTGTAAAAAAAATAAAAGTCCCGGAAATGTCAGAAGATGAGTTGTCCCAAAAAATTACCGAAGAGGCCGAGCAATATATTCCATTCGATATAAACGATGTGGCGTTGGATTACCAAATTCTGGGTAGGGTAAATGGAAGCACAAGCCAACCTAAAGAACAGGAAGAAAAATCTTCTAACGAAGATGATGAGGACAAAGGTTCATCCATGGTGGAAGCTCTTCTGGTTGCGGTGCAAAGAGATGTTATTGACGAAAGAACCGACGTTCTTCTTGAGGCTGGATTGAAACCGGCCATCATTGATCTTGATGTATTCGCATTGATGAACGCAGCTCGACTAAACAAAGACCTGACGGCTATGGGTGCTAC
>JAJDBA010000328.1 GCA_029261675.1 Nitrospinaceae bacterium | reverse complement strand
CAGAACAACGTTTTGCATCAGCCCTAAACCCTTCAGACTATGAGGTAGAGATCGTTCATTTAGGCAACGACAAGGGACGGATCTCTGAGGCTGAGGCAACAGGAGTCAAATCCGTACCTGCCTTGGTTGTTGGAGGAGCCCCGTTTCATATCAACTTCGGAGCTTCGATTGATGACTTGAAATAGGAATCCATTAATTTGCCGGTGGCTGGTCATTACTAGTCACCGGTTTCTTAACCTGCAGGTTATACGCTTGGAAGACCTTCTCAAAAAGGGATGGTGACGGGACGCAAACACGCAAATTCTTGAATGTCATTCATATCAAAGCTTCCCATTCAAATACTATAATAAATTGAATAAATTAGAGTTGTTCAATGCTTAATGTATTTTTTGACCCTTTAGACTGTTTTTAGACAAGGCCATCGAGGGTATTAATATGGCAACATTTTCCACCGACCTTAACCATACCCTAACTCTGCATTTTTCCTTAAGAATGGTATTCCTATATTGCGACTTATATCCGACAGGAGTATATTATCTATAGTTGGATATATAAGCTGAGTTTATGGCTTTCCCAAAATTTTAATTTACCAAAAATGACATCAAACCAAAAAATAGATGCTTTAAAACAAGTTTCGTTTTCCAAATTTATTCAGGACGATGACTTATGGTATCTACTCTATGCTTGCGAGAGTGTTTCATTGAAGGCGGGTAATGTTCTTTTTGCGGAAAATTCGTTTAAAGAAAGCATGTATATCGTCCTTGATGGAAAACTAGAAGTTTACAAAAAAAATAAACACATTGCCTTCGTGGAGATCGGCGGTTTCTTTGGTGAAATGTCGCTGTTGGAATCTAAACCTCGTTCTGCCAGTGTAAGAGCAGTTACAGATTCGGTATTACTGGAAATAGATAAAGGAAACTTTTCAACTTATATTAGCTCCAACTCTAAAGTTGTTTGGGATATTTTAACAACTCTTTCAAAAAGAAACCGGGAAGACCTCGATGCAATAGACTCCGGTTACGGGGAGTTGTTGCGAAGTGAGGAACAATATCGCAAGATTGTAGAGTCAATATCTGACCTAATTTTACAAGTCGACCCTAATGGAATTATTTGTTTCGCCAATCAATCAGCCAGCACATTTGGTTATGAACCAAATGAATTGATCGGTAAACCTTTTAGCGAAATATTTGATGGCGAATGGGATGACAAGACCAAACACAATATTTTGACACGCCGAGTTGGTCCCCGCACTACAACCAATATGGAAATATCCCTGAAGGTTAATCCAGCTTCAAACCTGCATGGTCTTATCTGGTATCTACCCTTCCTAGTCAATACTTCAGGAATATGGAATGTAACGCAAGATGTGGTTATGAAAAAGGATGCCCCAAAAGAATTTTTAGGGTCATTGCTGGTCGCCCGTAATGACAAGATGGACCTCGCAATATAAATTCCCACTCCACTCAGTGCTACGCCCACCCGCAATTAGAAACCAATAACCCTCATAAACGAATTTTTCTTATCCGACAAAATTAAATACTGCACCTAAAACACCACCAAATATTCCGCCCCAAACAACCAACCACCCTAAATGAACTTTGATGATTTTTTGAACCATTTCCTTAACCAACTGAGGTGTTAATTCATTCAAACGTTTATCAATAATTGTTTCTATTTTAGACACAATATCCTGACCTACTTTTTGAGAATCCAATCCCTGCTTCAAAACATCCTTAAAACGTTCAGACTCTACCATCTCACGCAATGTAGTTTTTACTTTTTCCATAAAGGGTTCTCGCAAAGGAATAAGCGCCTGCTCTCCACCCATCATTTGCAACATTGAGCCAAAAGAAGACTCCATTATGGAGGTCACTAATCCCTCATAAATCTTGTCATAATCAATGGCATTCAATAACGGATCCATATTTAAAACATGGCTACCCTGCTGTTCCTCCGCTTCAATAAACTGTTCAACATTTTCCTGAGTAAAAAACTGCTTCATCATTAAATCTTTAATCGCAAACTTAAACTCATCAAAACGATTAGGAATAACTCCAGAACCATATAAAAATGGCACTTTCTCAAACAACATATGAATCGCCAACCAGTTAGTGACTGCACCTGACAGCGCAAAAAAACCAATGGATTTCATCAAATCTGGTTCTACGGGACTTAAATAACCCACAGCAATAATTAAACTAGCAATTAAATTAGTTAAAAAGCTCTTGTTGAAAATATGCTTCATTGTTTTATCTTTCTTATTTTTTATTATGGCAGGTGAAAAAAGGCGAGTTTTCAGAGGACAAGCAAATATCTTAGCAAGCCTAAAGACAGCAATCGGCCGTAAAATCAAGCCACCAAAACTACGAAGAAAATTTGACCTTAGAATTTTTGGAGAGTGATCACGAGTACTTACGGTCTACAGTACAATTACCATACAGTTTTTGATCTTGGAATTTTTAATAGAAATTTAAGCCAAAATTGCATCCATAGTCTCTAGAAACTTTGCCAAGTTAATAGGCTTAGTGATGTAATCCTTGAAACCCATAGTCAAAGCTTTTTTTATATCGCCATCCATCGCATCTGCGGTCAAGGCTATAACAGGAATATTCTTAGTTTCAGTAATTCTCTGTAATTGCCTAAATGCTGTCAGACCATCCATACCCGGCATATGAATATCCATTAATATTAAATCGGGAGTCTCGATTTGAGCTGATTCAATTCCAACTTGCGCATTGGAGACACATAATAAATCAAAATGAGGTCTTTTCTCGAGAAATTGTTTCACCAATTCTATGTTTTCAAGATTATCATCAATATATAAAATCTTCTTTCTTTTGATATTTCCAGCCAACTCAGCTTTAGTCAAGATAGGTTTGCTCACAACCTGAATGGGAACAGGGGATTTATCAGAAACAGGAATATCAATATAAAAAAAGCTGCCTTCTCCCAAAACACTTTCAAAACCAATAGTGCCATTCATTAATTCAATAAGCTGTTTGGTTATTGTTAGCCCGATACCCGTTCCTTCAATAAGGTCAATATCCGCATCCAAACGCTCAAAAGGCTTGAACAGTTTATCCTTCTTATTCTCAGCAATTCCATGACCGGTATCTCTTACTCCTATTCGCATCATGCCATTTTCTCGTTTTTCGCAAGAAATGACCACGGAACCATTGGGTTTATTGTACTTGATGGCATTTGAGATCAGGTTTACAACAATCTGTTTAAATCGAAGAGGATCTGCCTCGATATAACAATTACCATCAAGAACCTTAGGATACTGAAGCGATATATTATTTTCTTTTGTCAGCGGTTTCAAAATGGAAATGACGTTATCCATAATAGGATCCAGATTCACCACCTCCATGGATAATGCCATTTTCCCTGACTCAATCGTCGAAAGATCTAACACTTCATTTATGAGATTTAAAAGATGTTCTCCTGCCGAGGAAACTTTCCTAAGGTTTTTATTCTCAATATCACTCAGTTTACTTTTTGCATCAATTTCCAGCAATTGAGTAAAACCTAAGATGGCGTTCATCGGTGTTCTCAACTCATGACTCATTCTGGCCAGAAATTCAGATTTGGCTTTATTAGCTTTTTCTGCTTGCAGCTTTGCCTGAACCAATGCGTCATCAAGTTCTATTCTTTCAGTAACGTCATAGGCGAGACCTTCAAGAAATAAAACCTCTCCGTTTTCGCCAAATACTGGATACTCAAAAACTTCAAACCATCTCAACTCACCGTTCTTATGGAAGTATTGAATAAGGAATTTGGGTTGACGAATTCCTTTAAAACCCAGGTTGGTATGCTCAATGGCTTTTTTATTTAGCTCATGGTCTGTTATATATGTCGAATAGTGAGTTTGAAATTCCTCTGGCGTATAACCAACAATGTTTTCAATACGTGAGCTTAGATAGGTTAAAACCCCATTTGGGGCACACCTAAAAAAAACAAACTCGTTTAAGTTGTTCTGTATTCGCTCAAATGTTTCTTTCTCTTCCATAAAAAAGGCTAATATTTTGGTTTGTCCATCAATAGATTTTTAGAGGATAAAAAGAGCGACCAGACAAATTTGAAGCCAAAAAATTATTAAATGGTTCGCGTATATTTCCCAATTAAAAAAAATTTATTTTGAGTTATATTCTTTGTACTTTTCCTGAATTTCCAGCAAATCGGGTAAAATTTTCATAAATATTGGAACAATATCCGGATCAAAGTGAGAGCCCGATTCTTTATTAATTAAATTGGTTGCTTCTTCAACAGACCATTTTTTCTTATAGGGACGTTCACTAATCAGAGCATCAAAGACATCGCATAGAGGAACGATGCGCCCCACTAAAGGAATATCTTCGCCTTTTAAACCTCGAGGGTAACCTGAACCATCCCATTTTTCATGATGTGTAATAGCGATTCTTTCAGCTAACTGTAATAATGGAGAGTTGCTTCCTGATAAAATTTGAGCACCAATCTCAGCATGGGTCTTCATTATTTCCCATTCATCATGGTTCAATTTACCTGGCTTTAATAGTATAGGATCTGGTATACCAATTTTTCCTATATCGTGCATCGGGCTTGCGTACCGTATTCTTTCGCACTCTTTATCCGTCAGCCCCATTTCTTTTGCCAACCTCTCACTACTCAAGCTCATTCTAATGACATGCAATCCAGTTTCATGGAAGCCACGCCAAAATTCTATAAAAAAATACTCACTTCAATCTACCGCAATAAGCTTTATTCAGTTTAAGGTTTTCCATCCAGGTCAAAAATCAGCTTGTAGAAAGTTTAAATATAAATCTCTTTCCCACCATTAGCCAACCGTTTGTATTCACTGGTATCGAATTTGCCTCGATTGAGCTTTTCCCATAATCTTTTGTATTCAAGGTTATTAGCATATTCAGGTTCACAAAAGTTTCTAATGAATAATTATTACATGGGTGCACTTTAAAAGTGAGTTTCTTGTACTATGGTTCCTTGAAATACATTTGTTTGCAAATATAAACAATAGACAAACAATGCAAATTTAGCTGTAAACCTAGTGAAGTAATTAACCAAAAGTCCTAAAATAACGAAGCAAATCATGCGAGCCGTTGTTACTCCGAGATTAGCATATGAACAAAACATCCTACTTAGAATAAAATGATACTAGCTTTCTCATTTAATACTTGCCGTTTCAAGCCTGAAAAAACGTAGTTGTGTGTCTAAAGATAGGTCGCTTGCAATATTGCCGGAGCTATTATGAAAAAAACGAAGATGCGCTTGGCAAGTATGAAGAGTTGCTATCTGAAAGGTTGAATTGGAAAGACTGGTGAAACTTCAAGTAGTTTGGCTACAGTCCAAACAAAAAGGGCCTAGTCAAATCGACTAAGCCCTTTCAAAACAAAATGGAGCTGGCGGGGATCGAACCCGCGACCTCTTGAATGCCATTCAAGCACGCTCCCAGCTGCGCCACAGCCCCAATTCTGATATATTTTTAACTTATGAACTCGTAACGGATTGATATTAACGATTATACCGCCCCTGTCAAGAACAATTCCTTACTCTCTTTCCCGCTATTGCCTTGCCGGGCATTCTCTATATAATATAATGAAACTTTTCAATATTTCCTGTTCTTAATAGTTAGACAGAAATGAAATCCCCTTCCCGTTAACCGATCGGAAACCGTGCTTAAAAAACTGCAACGCCGCATTCGCAATATCTTCATCACCGGGCTATTAATCACTCTGCCCATAGCTTTGACTTATTTTATCCTGCAGTTTCTTTTCAAAAATCTCGATGCTTTATCTCCGGTGTTCACCAAAGTTCTCATCGACCTGGGAGCGCCCATTCCAGAAGGGTACCGTATTCCCGCTCTCGGACTGGTCATAACATTGTTGATCGTTCTTACTGTGGGATGGTTCACCACCAATTTTTTTGGCAAAAGGTTAATCCAACTGGGAGAAAAGATCGTTGGGAAAATCCCTTTCGTGCGACGAATCTATAAAGGTTCGAAACAAGTCGTGCAATCAATCGCCCATGCCGATACCCGCGCGTTCCGTAAAGTGGTTCTGATTGAGTTCCCACGTCGCGGGATGCTGGCTATTGGATTTGTTACGGGTGAGGCACGCGGTGAAGTGCAGGAAAATACTTTTGAAAATGTGCTCAATGTTTTTGTGCCTACCATGCCAAACCCCACCTCGGGATTTTTGGTCTTTGCTCCCCCAGAAGAGCTTACGGAAATTGACATGACCATCGAAGATGGGGTCAAATATGTAGTCTCAGGTGGTATCGTCTCTTCAGAGGGTGTTAAAATTATCGAAGCAAAGGATATCAAGATTGACCAGCCTACAGAGTGAAGCCCCCAGCGTCCTCTATCTCGACAACCATTTGATTGCGGTTTGCAAACCAGCAGGCGTTCTCACCCAGGCAGATGACTCAGGAGATGAGTCGTTGATGGATCAAGTGAAAGCTTGGATTAAAATTGAATTCAACAAACCTGGCAATGTATTTCTTGGATTGATACACCGACTCGATCGTAATGTCTCTGGCGTCGTTTTATTTGCACGCACTTCCAAAGGCGCATCGCGGTTGTCTGAACAGTTTCGCGACAAGACCACAGAAAAATTCTATCGCGCTATCGTAGAGGGCAAACCACAACCTGAACAAGCGTCTCTTTCCCATCATCTTAGAAAAGAAAAAACTCTCAAGGCCACTGTGTTTCAACGTTCAGGAAAAGATACGCAACGCGCTGAGCTGGAATATAAAATACTGAAAAATTATAAAAACACCAGTCTTCTAGAAATCAAACTGCATACAGGAAGATTTCATCAAATACGTGCCCAACTAGCGTTCATCGGTCACTCTATATTGGGTGACAAAAAGTATGGTGCCGTAACATCTCTACCTGAGAGACAGGTCGCGCTGTATGCGCAACGTCTGATTTTCAAACATCCGATCAGCAAAGAACAAATTTGTGTTGAATCGCCTCCACCACCGTTCTGGCCGGAAGACTAAACTTCAATTCAGGAAGCCGTAGGTGCTGATTGCAGTGAGTCTTTTACCAGGTCTTCTTTCGTGGTGTGAAATCCCATATCAATAGCTAGAGATATCAATACCGGCACCAGAAACAGTGTAAAGAAAGTAGAGATGCTCAGTCCGCCGATCAACGCTGTTCCCATGCCGCGATACAACTCTGTCCCCGCGCCTTCGCCAAACGCCAGAGGAATCATGCCGAAGACACTGGAGATAACGGTCATCATAATAGGACGCAATCGCGTCTCACAGGAAACCAGTAACGCCTGGCGTTCATCCATACCCGATTTGATATTGTTTAGCATCTGATGAACAATGAGGATGGCGTTATTAACAACAATACCGGCAAGAATAACCACACCCAACTGCGTCAGGATATCAAATGTAACCCAGTTCCAGCCATCCGCCATGGCCTGCGCGTTAGGAACTTTCCACTCCTCAAGAATACTTTGTATATTTCCTCGTTGGTACCAGTTGTTCCAAGTGATCCCTAAGAAAGAACCAGAAACCGCGAACACCACGGTGAGCATGACGATAAAAGGTCTGAGAAACGATGAGAATAAGGCAACAAGCAAAAGATAAATAAAGCCTAACGCATAGGCAAAACTGTTCCTCAACGATTTTTCTGTAGATGCCAATTCATCGGCAGAACCCCCAATGCGCAATCCGAACTCCTCATCTAGAGTAAGACGCGTGGGAGCCAATACGTTTTCATCTACACGATCAATGACGGTCTGCATAGGCATGTCTTTTCGAACCTGTACACGGAGCTTGATCGCTCGTTCCGTACCGATATGATCGATTCTCGCTGGCCCCGCATCAATTTTCATATCTGCTAAATGACCGAGATGCGTCATAAGGTTATCATCCGTCCAGATCGGGAGCGAACGATAATCTTCCAGCCCTAATTTTTGGTTGCCCTTTTTCTGCACCAAAACAAAATCGATCGGCTCACCACGATCATTGAACTCACCGAGGTATTTCCCTGCATTAAGCGACTCAATAATATCGCCTATTTCCTGCATCCCCATATCCAAACGCGCCGCGTCTTCTCTTCTCGGCAGGAATCTCAGTTCAGGGTTTCCAAATTTAAATTCAGGTCGCACCGAATGCACACCGTCTACTCCTGAAATTTTTCCAATCAAACCTAATGCAATATCCTTAAGCTTGAGAATATCTGGTCCGGTTATTTCTACTTCAAACGTTTTGTCTGCCGAGCGAAAAATTGGGCGTTGAACCGCAAAGGCAAAACGATATCCGGGAATAGCAAAAATCTCCTGCCCCATTTCATTGGCTTTTACGGCCATCTTGATCTCGCCGCGTTGCCCCTGCGCCAATTCTTTTTCAATAATAGCTCCGCCGCCATTGAAGCGAGGAGAAAAAACAAGAAAGTTTCGATTCACATCTTCCATGGCCACGACTTTCTTTTCATACTCGGCCAGATATTTCATGTTTGTTTCCGCAGGCGAACCCGCCACTGGCTCAATAAGCATGAAAACCATATTGGTGTTTCCATAAGGGAGATAATCTTTTTTAGGCAAAGTCTGCCAGCTATACCACAACACCCAACATACACCCGCTAAAACCCCAAGCCGGAATAAGATACTAACCGGCGAATGCCGAAGAATTCCCTCCATAATCTTCGAGTAGAAATTACCAATCCCTGTACCTATCATCACCACGGGTCGAAATAAAGTACGGTGGAAAATACCAGGTTTGTACTCTTCTCCCGGCTTAAGTCGAATGAGCAATGTGGTCAAAGTTGGAATAACAGTAATCGATACCAATAGTGAAAGTGCGATACAGCCACTAATGGTGATCGCAATATCACGGAACATTTGCCCGGCTTCTTCTTCAATAAAAACGATGGGGATGAACACCGCCAATGTCGTCAATGTAGAAGCTAGAACCGCTCCCCATACTTCCGCTGTGCCATCATAAGCGGCTTTAAAAACACCTTTTTTCATTGTCAGATGACGATAGATATTTTCCAGCACCACGATGGAGTTGTCCACCACCATACCAACGGCAAAAGCCATGCCTGCCAGTGAAATAATATTGATGCTGCGACCAAAAACTTTCAGCACGATAAAGACCGATACCAAACTGACCGGAATACTGATCGCCACGATCAACAACGATCTCATCGAGCCTAGAAAAACCAGAAGCACTGCGACTGCGAGAATGGCACCCATACCTAGATTGGATTTTACAAGGCGCATAGCTTCATCAATATAATCCACATCTTTGTATACAATTTTCAGTTTAAGCGGAACACCTCGATTCAATAGCTCCTGATTTAATTCAGCAACACGTTCAGCCGCAAGATTACAAGTTTCCACAACATTGGCACCTGCTTTACGAATAACCCCAAACGCATTCGACAAATTTCCACTGATGCGAACCAATGACTCGGTGCGTTGATAGCCATCTACCACCGTTGCAAAATCGCGCACTCTTATTGTTTTATCACCATCCCGTTTCACTACCGTATCCAGAATATCGTTAGGACTTAAAAACTCACCGAGTCCGCGAACGGTATAAGAACGATTATCTTCATCATGGAATCCTGCGCGCGTGTTTTGATTCTCCTCCCTAAGGCGGTCAATGACTTCCTTATAAGTTAAATGCAAACGCGCCATGCTATAAGGATCGAATTCCACCCGCATTTCGCGATCTTCACCGCCGAAATGCCATACGTCAGCGATCCCCTTCACCCTCCTTAAAGAAGGGACAATGATGTCTTCGCCGATCTTATACATATAGTTCTGGTCGAGATCAGGCGATTTCGGATCGGGCTTGTCAAAAACAATCCACATGATAGGACTGGAGTTATCACTCGAGATAGAACGCAGGGTAGGTTTGTCTGCATTGATCGGCAGATCTTTTACCTGCTGCAATTTATTATTCACATCCAGAACAGCAAGGTCCTTATCAATACCCCATTCAAACTCAAGGTTGATGGTGCTCAATCCATGCTGACTGGTAGAAGTCATCTTCTTCATGCCTTCAACGGATTCAAGCTGATCTTCAAGACGACGCGTGATGTTGCGTTCCACTTCATTCGGGGACAAACCAAGATATTCGGTTTTAACTTCGATTTGTGGTTTGTCTACCGTGGGGGTCAGTTGTCTAGGCAGGGTTTGAAAACACAGTACACCCACAACAACTGCCATAACAATGATTACCGTAACGGTGTGATAGTTACGGATAGACTGATCTATGAGTTTCATGAAGTTTTCTGATTTTTTGCAGGGGTTTTTCCAGAGGCTTTTGAAGGCTCACTGTCTTTCGAAACAGAACTGAAAGGTGTTTCTGGTTTAGGATTGGTTGAAAATACATTTGCTCCTGGAAATACAGCACCCGATCCTCTTAAAATCAAATCCGTATCAGCGTTTAGTTGATGAGTGAAATCTTCGATCTCTACAAAATCATCATGCTCTTTGAAAGCCTTCACAGGAACCAGATGCGCTTTATTATCTTTAACGATATAAACAACTGTTCCTTGCTCAGAAATCACCAACGATACCGCTGGCACATGCAGAACTTTTTTTCTGACTCCAAAACTCAATGTGCTTTCAAGGGTCAATCCTGGAAACATAGCAGGGCTTGGGTCTGGCAAATCGATTTGCACCTTTATATTTCCAGAAAAGATATTTGCATCGGGAATGACTCGCACCAACCGAGCAAGATTAGAATGATATTCGAACTTTAATCCCAACTCCTTTGCTAAAAATCGTGCCGTCTTCATTTTCTTTAGTTTGTTTCGATAACTCTGTGGCATTTCCAGAACCGCTTTTAATCGCGAAGAACCAATCATCCGAACAATGGCCATTCCCGAATCTGCAATGGCACCCCGTTCGATTTCCTTGGAAATAATGATGCCTTCAAACGGCGCAACAATATTTACTTTGGAAAGATTCAATTCGGCAACCGCAACCTGCTTGCGAATGGCTTGCATCTCTGATTCCAGTTTTTTAATATCTTCCGTACGTGACTTCATACCCGCAGCTTGTTCTGCCTGGCTAGCTATCAAACTTTCCTGGGCCTGACGCAGCTTGTCTTCTGCTGAATCCAGAGCAGACTGAGATACAACTTTCTCTTTCACCAGTTTTTTTGTTCTTTTAATTTCAATCTTTGCCAGATCTAATGAACTCTGCGCAGCCCGGGTTTGAGCATCCAGTCGTTCTTTATCTTCGGGACGCAAACCTCCTTGGGCTTTTTTATATTCATTTTGCGAAGCGGAATAGTCTGCACGCAGTTTTTCCAAAGTCAGCTCATATTCTCTTGGATCAATTTGCGCGATCAGGTCTCCGGCTTTCACCTTCATGCCTTCTTCAACTGCAATGCGAGCCACCTTGCCCCTAATTTCAGAGGTGATAGTCACTCTTTGTTCCGCTTGAATGTTGCCTACAGTTCGCACCTCATCGGAAATATCACGATAAACTACTTTGCCGATCTGCACCGGAAGCGCAAAACCTTTCTTCTCAGGTGCTGCACTTTTTTCTTCTTTCGACATGCAGGAAGAAAAAAGCAACGCGAACAGAGTCAGGGATGTTCCTAAAATGTAATTCGATTTTCTGATATAATTCTCCACCATCATTTAATTAATCTAAAAAATATTTCAAGGTTCTTTAAATATTATCACAATAACAAAAAAGGTTTTTTAAACACTTTTATGAGTTCTTCCTATCCTTCCGACAATTTCGATTACCAATTACTAGACACCGGTGCATTCCAAAAACTCGAACAATTTGGTCCTCATCGATTTTGTCGCCCAGCCCCACAAGCCTTATGGCCAAAATCTCTTCCTGCATCAGAATGGAAAAAAGCAGAAGGAGAATACAAATACTTCAAAGGCAAAGATACCGGCGGTGAATGGAAAATACCCTCAGCCTTGCCTGAAGAGGGGTGGCAAATCAAGTTCCAAGATCTCGTTTTTAAAGTGCAACCTACTGGATTCGGCCATATCGGACTTTTTCCCGAACAAGCCCCCAATTGGCTCTGGATCATAGATCAGCTTAAACAGCTTAACGGCAAGGAAATCAAAGTACTTAACGTTTTTGGTTACACCGGGGCAAGCACTCTTGCTGCAGCCTCCGCGGGTGCCCATGTTACCCATTTAGACGCCTCTAAAGGCTCTGTCAACTGGGCTCGTGAAAATCTGGAGCTATCTGGACTGAGTGATCGCCCGGTTCGCTGGATTGTCGAAGATGCTATGAAATATATGCAAAGAGAGCATCGGCGTGGCAACAAATATGACGCCATCATCATGGACCCC
>JAJDBA010000327.1 GCA_029261675.1 Nitrospinaceae bacterium | reverse complement strand
CTTTTCAGGAAGCCGCCATTCTTACCATGGACGGTGTTGGCGAATGGGCCACTAGCAGTCTGGCTTTAGGCAAAGGCAACAAAATCGAATTACTTCAGGAATTACACTTCCCGCATTCTCTGGGGTTACTTTATTCCGCCTTCACTTACTACCTGGGATTCAAAGTCAACAGCGGTGAATATAAAGTCATGGGATTAGCCCCCTACGGGGAACCCAGGTATTGCGACTTGATTCGCAAAAATTTGATCGATCTTAAAGACGATGGTTCCTTTCGCATGAATATGGATTATTTCGATTATTTAGGCGGAATGACCATGACCAATGACAAATTCGCGGCGGTGTTCGATCACCCGACCCGAAAGTCGGAGTCGCAGCTCGGCCAGAAAGAAATGGATATCGCTGCCTCCCTACAAGAGGTAACAGAAGAAATAATGCTGAAGATGGCCCGTCACATTCGCCAAAGAACGGGCATGAAAAATCTGTGCTTAGCAGGCGGTGTTGCCCTGAATTGTGTCGGTAATGGAAAAATCTTAAAAGAGAAAATTTTTGACAACATATGGATTCAACCAGCCGCTGGTGATGCGGGAGGGGCATTGGGTGTCGCGCTCTGCATCTGGCACCAGGTGTTGGGTAATGAAAGAAAGACCAACGGAAAAGATTCCATGAAAGGTTCTTATTTAGGCCCTAGCTATAAGGAAAGTGAAATTAAAAGCTACCTAGATAGTCAGGAAATACCTTACCAACATTTAAATGAAGCCGATTTATCAAAAACGGTAGCCGATGATTTAAAAGCTGGAAAAGTAATCGGCTGGTTTCAGGGGGCTATGGAGTTTGGACCTCGATCGCTGGGGGGCAGAAGCATTCTCGGTGATCCGCGCAACCCTAAAATGCAATCCACCATGAACCTGAAAATAAAATATCGCGAATCGTTTCGTCCTTTCGCGCCTTCGGTCTTGGCAGAAAAGGTTGCGGAGTGGTTTGAAATGGACTCAGAAAGTCCTTATATGCTAATGGTCGCAGGGGTGCGAGAAGACAAAAGGATTTCCATCACCGACGAACAGAAAAAACTTTTTGGAATAGATTTATTAAATATACCCAGATCCCAGATCCCTGCTATCACTCACGTTGACTATTCTGCTCGCATTCAAACGGTGCACAAGGAAACCAACAAAAGATTTCACGATTTGATCAGCGAATTTGAAAAAGCAACTCAATGTGCCGTTCTGATAAACACCTCTTTCAATGTTCGCGGAGAACCTATTGTGTGCACACCCGAAGAAGCCTACCGTTGTTTTATGCGCACTGAAATGGACACCCTGGTTCTCGAAAATTTCGTCCTCAACAAAACAGACCAGAAACCCCTGCAAGACGATGACGATTGGAAAGAAGAATTCGAACTCGACTAGCCCACTAGCGTGAGCAGGCTATAGGTCTATACTTGCTTTAGCAAAACAATAACCATTTAGTTTCTGGATTAAAGTTTTTATTTTTTTCGATTTGGAGAGGGTCTCACAGCTGTGCCCACCTACGCTAGAACAAAATTCATATTCATCGCTTTGGCGGTTCTAGCTGTATACAGCTATGGCTGGAAAGTAACTGAAATCAATCTGGGTGAATTGTTTCGCGATTTCCATTTAGTAAAACCGCTTGTCGAAGAACTTGCGCATCCCGACCTCTTTTCCCGGCAGAAGCAAAGTCAAACCACAGAGGCAGAGTTTTTTCTGACGACAGGTTCACCTGACAACAAAACCTCAAACCGTCTCGGCGAAAAATCTGAACTGGTTTTATCTCAAAGTTCGGGACAAATTGGCGACCACCTGACGATAGCAGGATTGCGATTAAAACCAAACTCCAAGGGCACCCTCTTCTGGGTCAATGAAATCGAGCAGGAGTTCCCACTGGGAAATTTTGCAACCGATGCAACTGGTAATTTTCAAAAAGACGTTACCGTGCCTCCAAGTGCTCGCGGAAACCGGCAAACGGTTAGGGCGGTTGTAACTTGGGCCGAGGGCCCGTTGCAGGCGAGCGAAACTTTACTCTTAACATTTGACAAGATGATAGAAACCTTGTTTCTAGCTTTGATGGCAACCACCTTCGCTATTTTAATTGCCATCCCGTTAAGCCTCCTCGCTTCAAGAAACTTAATGACGGGGAACTTACTCGGAACTATTATTTATTACAGCGTAAGGACAACACTTAATTTGTTGCGATCTATCGAACCTTTAGTAATGGCCATTCTGTTTGTCGTTTGGGTGGGTATTGGTCCTTTCGCAGGAGTTTTGGCGTTGGGAGTGCATTCCATCGCCGCCTTGGGAAAACTTTTTTCCGAACAAATTGAAAGCATCAATACGGGACCTGTTGAAGCGATCACCGCAGTCGGGGCAAACCCCATTCAAGTCGTGGCGTTCGGCGTTTTACCGCAAGTGATTTTGCCGTTCCTGGCATTGAGTTTTTATCGGTGGGACATCAATGTGCGGATGTCAACAATCATCGGTTTCGTAGGTGGAGGCGGGATCGGCTTTTTGCTGCAACAATGGATCAATCTTTTGCAATACAATGAAGCGGGTACAGCATTGCTAGCCATTGCAATAGTTGTCATTACCCTCGATACCCTGAGCGCAAAAATCCGCGAACGCATCGCGTCGTAGCGGGGCGTATACACCAGCAATAAAATCTAAGAAGAGTAAATATTACTATAAGCCTGGAGGCAATGGTTTTGCTATAAAAAGAATAAACCTATTCCTACCGAGCGTGGCCCGGGGGAGCGAGGTGATTGAAAATTTTTATGAATTGTTTTCCCGATTCGGGAACTTTCCTAACCTGTTTCGTCAACAGAATATCTTCCGAGGTATAGGGATGTCCATAGTAGGTAAGGTTAGCATCACTATCAGTAGTAATAATGGTGCCTTTCAAGGAAACACCCCCAAACAGGCCTTTGCTTCGGGAATAGGAATAAATTTCTCCTTGCATGAAAACATCAGCAGAGGCTTCGGCGTGGCGCCCTACGGGTCCAGCGGAAATAGCAATATCGCCTCCCAGCGTAAATTGCTCGTTCAACAATCCTTCGAGTCCTCTTTGTGACATAACAAGAAGAATTAAATCAATCGCTTGCGCTCCAAACTGGAAACCGAAACTCCCGCCAGTGGTGTATAGAAAAGCGGGAGGGCCCCATTCACCCGTTTCTTTAGACCGGACGGATGCAATTCCTTTTCCATAACGGGCACCCACAAAAAACCCTGCTTTCAACATGGTGGGAAACACGATTATTGCCTTGGCTTTAGATATCAGATTCATGGGAATCTGCTGGTCGGGAGATTTTTGAATTTCTTCCAAAACCAATTGTGACGTACGGAGTATTTTTCTTTGTTTGCCACTATCTGCCCAAGCTCCATTCACAAAAAACAGGGTAAAAATAATGCCAAAAGAAATTAGTTTCATTAGACCTCCAAGTTAGTTTACTAAATATACTATAAGGAATTCATGTCTCTAATTCAACCTCCTGAAAAGCGCCGATCAAAATAAGTTTTGCTCTTTTCAATTTACCGCTTACCATGCCCGACAATGACGACGGAAAACGTAGAAAAAATTTTAGGAGCCGATGGGTTACTTTCTGAACAGCTGGAAGGTTTTGAGCATAGACCCCAGCAAATCGAAATGGCACAGGCAGTGGAAACGGCTTTCGGCGATGCAAAGCACCTCATTGTCGAGGCAGGAACGGGAACGGGCAAGAGTCTCGCCTACCTTGTTCCGGCTATTCTTTGGGCAGTGAAGAACAACAAAAAGGTTGTCATCTCTACTTACACTAAAACCCTACAACAACAAATACTCAATCACGACATTCCCTTTCTACGGGATAAACTCGGCATTCCTTTTCGTTATGCTCTTTGCATGGGCAATGAGAATTACCTTTCATTGCGTAGACTGAAGCGCTCTTCCCAAGCAGGCCTTTTCAACAAAGCGGACGAGGAGGCGCAATGGAACGGGGTGTTCGACTGGGCTGTAAACACAGAAACCGGTTATCGCAATGACCTTCCGTTTGAAGTCATGCCGCAAGTATGGGAAGAGGTGGGCAGACAGAAAGACCTTTGTCTTGGAAAAAATTGCGAGACTCATTCATCCTGTTTTTACTTTAAAGCACGAAAGAAATGGTTTGGTGCGCACTTATTGATTGTGAATCATCATTTATTTTTTGCGAATGTGGCAAATTCCGGGGCTGTTCTACCGGCTTTTGATGCAGTGGTGTTTGACGAAGCGCAAAATCTGGAAGAAGCCGCTACCCAGTTTCTCGGCCTGGAAATTTCAAACTCGAATCTTTTTTATTTTTTGGATCGGCTACATAATCCGCGAACAAAAAAAGGATTATTAACGCGACTGGATCATGCTTTGGTGCCGCATGTGAGAAAACTGGCAATGACCGTCCGCCAAGCCATCGAATCCTTTTTCACTAATTTACTGGAAGAATATGGAAGAGAAGATCGGGTTCTGCGTTTTTACAAGCCGCCCGTTCTGGACAATGGAGTTTATGTGCCCATGGAGGCCCTGCGAGAAAGCTTGAAATCGCTGGAAGCAGGATTACATTCTGAAGAAGACCGGGTCGATGCAGCGGCGGCTGCCGAAAGATGTTTTGAATTTAATAATACGTTGTCCGCAATACTCAATCAAAACTTTAACGGATATGTTTACTGGATTGAGATTGCAAAGCGAAAAAGGTTCCCACGAGTCAGCCTGCGCGGCGTTCCCATTCATGTGGGGGATGAGTTACAGGCGCAGGTGTTCAACAAACTGGATCGCATTATTATGACCTCTGCCACATTGACCACCAGCAAAAAATTTGAGTTTATTAAAGAGCGGCTGGGATTCCAGCCCAATGAAGAATTGCTTCTCGATGCGCCATTTGATTACCCCAACCAGGCCTTGCTATATGTTCCAAGCGACCTTCCAGAACCGGGAGACAAAAATGCACCTTATGTTGAAGAGATTTCAAAACGATGCCGGGAGTTGGTTCTGGCATCCGGTGGAAAAGCTTTTATCCTATTCACCAGCTACGCCTTACTCAATCAGGTCTATGAAAAGCTCGATGAGTGTAATCTAGCTTTCCCATTGATCCGGCAAGGTGAGATACCAACCAACCTGATGATAAAAAAGTTTAAAGAGCAACCCTCAGTAATTTTTGGTACTAATTCTTTCTGGCAGGGGGTAGATATTCCAGGGGACGCATTGCAAAGCGTTATCATCACCAAACTACCTTTCGATGTTCCCAAAGAACCCTTAACAGAAGCCAGAATAGAAGAGCTTCGGCGTCAGCATATCGACCCCTTTTCTCATTATCAAATTCCTCGCGCCATAATTCAGTTAAAACAGGGGTTTGGAAGATTGATCCGAAAAAAAACCGACAGAGGTGTCGTCTCCCTTCTCGACTCGAGAATCAGCCGAAGAGGTTATGGGAAGCAATTCATCACTTCGCTGCCGCCCTGCCCCGTTGTTACGGACATCGAAAAGGTGAAAAAGTTTTTTCCCTGACCCTCTATCACGCTGAGGTAGCTTTTTTTTTCTGCCAAACAAGATAAATTACGAAAAGATTGGAACCTGCAGCCGTAAGAAGAATGAAGAAATCTAGTCTGTCAAAAAATGCAAGAACAAGAAGAAGATAAATGAAATCGCGATTTGCTAACTGATCAGAAATTTTCTTATTGAAAGACTCTAAGGAAAGCTTCATTGTCGCCTCGGCCTTCTGCCCCAATATGGTTTTGCTTAACAAAATAAAGGAAGTCAGACTTCCCACCACAGCCAACATCCCCAGATACTTAAAAATAGAATCTCCCGTTGAAAAATACAGACCCATCCCTATTGAAAAAAAAACAGAGCAATGAACAATATTGTCGGAAACAATATCCAACTTTGCTCCCCACTCGGATGTCATAAACTTCAAGCGCGCAACTTCCCCATCAACGCAGTCAACCCAGGCGGACAAAAGTAGTAAAACGGAACCTGCGATTCCCATTTCGTATCCCCCCCGAAAAAAACATAGCGCCGCAACCAGCCCTATAAATAGGCTTAAAAATGTAATCTGATTAGGAGTAAACGAAGTTTTGAGAAAAAAGGATGTGAGTCGACGAGAGACAAAACGCGTTATCAGGCGATCCATAAAGCTGTCATTATTGAGCCCGCAGGATTTCAAAAGTCTTTCTTCCGCCTCGCAAAAATCTTTTCCATCTTGCAATCGTTCCGGTTGCTCTAGCCCCTCCGGCATTAAAAAATAAACCTCTTTATTGTTGAGGCATTGCATCATCTCTTCTGGAAAGGCCCTGGAATTATCATCATCTATCTGAATCATTTCACTTCCACATTCATTTAACAGGGTGGAGCCATCAAAGATAAGAAAGGAAGACGCCTCTAAAATTGAAGAAAAAGATGTTTTATCGACCCAGTTAAGCTCCAACTGCAATCTTCGATCTGTTTTAATTAAATCTAAAAAAATCTCCTGTTCACGAACAGACTCATCGGTCCAGACGACCAGCTTTTCAACCCCTAACTTTTGCAAGGCAAAAATATTTCGCAACAGAAATGGAACGCCGGCAATTTCCTTCAGGTACCATCCCGATCCAGGAGAAGCAGGCAGAAAAAGGACTACGGTATGTCTATTTGGAAAGTAGGTGTTTGAGAAATCCTGATTCATTAATCAGCGAGGCACAGACTGGAAGTTGGGCGTATAAACAAAATTTGCAAGAATGGATATTTTTTCACGCTGAATATTTTTAGGGAAAGGGTAAAAAGGTGCGGCTTCTTTAACTGCTTTGAGCGCAGCAACATCTAAAATCTCATATCCCGATTTATCTATTAGATGCACCCCCATGAGGTTTCCATCTTTTGATATACGAAACTTTAAAGAGAGATCACCACTAATACCTCTTTGTGCCGCATCAGAAGGGTAAATCCAAACTCGTTCGATTTGATGTTTTATCCGAGCAAAATAGGAAGCATATTTCACTTCCGTTGTATCCAGAGATACCAACTCATCGTCATCGGAATCTTCCATCGAATCGGTATCCAAAGAAGCAAATTGCTCTGCATCGAACCCATCTAATAGAGCTAGCGTGCTGCCCGCTCCAGATCTTTGCGCGGATGACGGTTTGGTTTCTTGCATTTTATCTGGGGTGATGGATCTAAAAGTACCGATAGCTGACTCGGGCAGGGGTTGCTTTCGAGGCTTCAAACGGGACTGTTTTTTAAACTGTTTTTTTGGCGCAATTTTTTTTACCCGTGCTTGACTTGATCCAGATTTTGAAAGAGTACCTTTAGATTTAGGCACTACGGTTTTTTTTCTTTTATAAATTTTCTCAGGAGTGTTTTTCTTATTGGAATGAGATCGGCTGTCATATTTCGCCAACAGTTCTTTTCTGTTTGGTTTTTCCGATTTCGCAGGAGGTTTTGGCGCGTCAACAATTTTTCCAGGTTTTGAGTCCATTTTTTTTTTGGATTCAAAATACTTTACTTGAATCGGAGGTGGACCTTTTACTTCTTTCTTTTGAACAGGCATCAGCATATGAGCGATGACAAAAGAGATATGAAGCCCTAGAGAAAGCAGAAGAAATCCAGCCAACCGGGTTCTATTCAACAAACTATTTTCAAACCATTTTTTATTTCTCTTGCGCAAGCTTTGAACCTGAAAAAGGGCACCCTATTATTAGGGTAACTTATCGAGCTATTATAACGTAGTTTTCCCAGCGCATTTTTTCTGATACCAACGGTAAGCCTCTGCTACCTCAGGGGTATTGGCATTAGGCGAAACATAATTGCCGTTTGAATCAAAGGGGTCATAATCCATTTCCAATGTTTTATATATGTGATTCAAATAGGCAGGGAAATCTTGGTACATGGGGATCTCTTTTTTTAAACTGGGCATGGTCGTCTCACGAAATTCCATTAACCCCTTGCCAAAGGGATGAATTTCCTCCAATCCACCCTGATCGTCTGCAAAATGAGTCAACGACTCAAAATCCTCCCAATCTTCCAGGGCATCCACATCTGAAACAAAGGATGGATCGTCATGCAGAGTTGTGGTTATAGGAATGTTGAGCAAATTGGAAATACTTCTATGGAAGTTTTTACTCGACATACCAAATTGATATTTATCGCCAGGGCGGACTTGTTGAACCTTAGAACTAAATCCAAAAGAATGATCGACCAAGTACGGCAAAGCCTTAAAAATCCGAATCGGATTTTTAAGAGCCATTTTTATTCCGGCATTGATAATTTGCCCGTCTTTTCTTGAAGAATGTAGATAATCAATAATCTCAGATTCCATTCTCGAAAAATTAATGGGATATAAATTAGGTTCCTTTAAATCGTGCAGGTCCTTTTCATTATCATTGAGGATTCGGTAATGATAATTTCTTTTAACGAATTCACTGTCTGGGTTTTCATTAAACTCTGGGAACATTTTTTGCCGTGAATTCAGCCAAAGAACAATATCGTGACTCTTATTTTCTTCGTACCCTAAAACCTTTTCAAGGTCGTAAAGAAAAGGCAGATCACCCGGTTGAAATAAAACCAACTCATCGATCTCAGGCGCAAGCATTTCGCGTCCCAGGCTCAAAGTGTGGACCAGATTTAAGTGTCGATCATCTTCTCTTACAAATCTGATGGTTTTTCCACAGGTGCCAACAGTGTGCAGAAAACGATTCATAACTTGTTCCACTTCATACGAACCTACCACAACGATTTCTTTAAGGCTCGAGCACAACAAATTTCCTAAGGCGTAACACATCACCGGAATGCCATGAATTAAAAATAAAAACTTCAGCCGGTCGATTTCATCGTCTCTCGAGCGAAGAATGAGATGGCTTATGCCATTTTTCCCCGCACTTATTTCGCTTTTTGCTTTAGCAATGCTCAAATTATCAGCTGCAATACGCGAATCGTATTTGCTATGGCTGAAGCTGACAATGCATTTTGTGATTTGGGTTTTATTTTTTGCAGGGGGCATACAAAGCGAAATGATTTAGGGTTACAGGCCTGTTTCTAATGAAATGGAACAAAAATTCTCTCCTAAAAGGCAAAACAAGCGTTTTTAATTAATAACGGAAGGACGATACATTTTCCATATAACCTCCATCCTATAATAATGTCTAGGATTTCTCTATTAAACCTTTGAGAAAATTGACTTGATTTATATTTTTCAATAGTCATACAATTAAGGGAACCTCAGGAAATTCACCTTGGACATAAGCGAACCTTTGGGAAATAAAGGGTTGGCTAATTGCCACTTGCTGATTTATCAATTATTCGAGACCGCCAAAAGCCTCTCAATAAAAATAAAGGACTATAGGAATGGGCGATAAGACCCACATCGTTGAATTGATCGACCAAATGTTGGATGAAACTTCAGAAAAACCGCAATTGCAGGAAAAGGTTCTGGATTTACGTGATGCCCTGTTTCAGGCTCAGCAGATGGCAGAACAATATGCTCTGAAAATAAAAACCCTTGAAGAAGCAATCGAAAAGCTGAAGTCGCCAGCTCACCGAATTGGAACCGTCTTGGGTCAGGGTAAAAATGAGCTGGTACGCATTGTATCAGGAGGCACCGAATATCAGGCAGCGGTCGTCCCGGAATTGGCGGAAGATGAAGGATTGAAACTGGGAGACCAGGTGGCCCTTAATGAAGGGTTTGTTGCCATTGCTAAATTACCTCTTCCCGCTCAAGGCCCCATGGCCAAAATTTCTGGGAAACTTCAAGGCGGTCAATGGCTGATCCAAGGAGCAACGGGAAATACAGAAACGATTGTTCAATCCCATGCCGATCTTGATGCTTCTTCCCTGAAAGAAGGCGAAGAAATTTTTATGGATTCAAACCAAAGGGTCATTCTAGGCAAACTACCCAAGCGCGAATCGCGAACCTTAATAGAAGATGATTTTGAAAAGGTAGAATGGTCACAAGTAGGCGGACAAGAAAAAGTCAAAGAAGAGGTTAGAAAGGTTTTAGAGTATCCCTTGTTACACGGAGAAATTTTGCAACAAATGGAATATCAGGTACCGAAAGGTTTCCTTTTCTATGGTCCTCCTGGTTGCGGCAAAACTCTCGTCGGCAGAGCCATTCTCTCGGAAGTACTCAGCAAACTTTCTGAACAGGAAAATACCGAATTGCAGGGTCGGTTCATCCATGTAAAAGGACCCGAGATTTTAAATATGTGGCTCGGTGAATCAGAAAGAAAAATACGCGAAATTTTTAAAAAGGCTAGAGACTATAAAGAAAAAGGTCAGATACCTTTTATATTCATTGACGAAGCAGAATCAATTTTGGGTACCCGACAGGCCATGCGTGGATCTAACATCAGCAACACCGTTGTCCCCATGTTCTGCGCGGAAATGGATGGCATCCAGTCTCTCCGTGACACAGTAGTCATTCTCGCGACCAACCGACCTGACCTGATTGATCCTGCCATCATCCGCCCTGGAAGAATCGACAGAAAAATTAAAGTCAGTCGACCTAATCGTGAAGAATGCAAACAGATACTGCGTGTTTACCTTAAAGATGGTTTACCACGAGAGCATGAAGATTTCGACAAAATGGCGGAACCCTTTCTCGAGAGGCTTTTTGCTCGAAGCCCCGAACAGGAAGTGCTGGTGCTAACCTTGCGAAGTGGAAACAACAAAAAAATGTATTGGAGCGACTTCATCTCCGGAGCCACTATAGAAGGCATTATGAAACGCGTTAAAGAACGTGCTATCGAAAGGGCCATTGCAGGAGAAAAGTTGTGCATAACGGTAGACGATCTGACTACGGCTATGGAAACCGAGTTTAAAGAAGGTAGTCTCTTGCCAGCCGAATCAAATTTAGATGACTGGTTACAGCTACTAGATATGGAATCCAAAAATGTGGTGCGAGTTCGAAAACCTAATGAATCCGATTCTGCTGCAGAAAATACGAGCCGCCGGTCTGTGATATGAAAGAAATCGTCCCTCTTCTTGGCCTGGAAACAGAATATGGCATCATCCGCGAGGACTTGGAAGATTCAGATCCCGTTGAAGAGTCCATGAAGCTTTTGAAAAGCTGTGCTCAGAAAAGTGTATTTGGTAAATGGGCTTATTCTCAGGAAAATTCGCATCTGGATATGCGCGGACACCGGGTAACTTCTCTAGCGCAAGATGAAGAAGAAGATGCGTTTTGCGCAGAAGATAGAAAACGACCGTACTCCTATCTAGAAATGAAATGCGACCGAGTGCTGGCAAACGGTGCACGTTTTTATAACGACCACACTCATCCGGAGTACAGCACACCCGAATGCAATTCCCTCTTTTCTCTTGTAGCTCATGATGTAGCAGGAGAAAGGATTGTAGCCGAAAGCACAAAAGTTCGAAATCAGGAGATTGGAGAAAAAGCCGTACAGGTTTTTAAAAACAATACCGATTACAGTGGTCACAGTTACGGAACACACGACAATTATCTTGTGCCACGTGACATCCCCTTCGATCTTCTAGTGAAAGGACTGGTGCCCTTTCAGGTAACGCGGCAATTGTATGCCGGAGCAGGAAAGGTAGGATCTGAAAATCCTCAAACCAAGGACTACAAAGGAATACAGCTAGCCCAGCGTTCTGATTTTATCGAAAAGGTTTTAAGCATTGAAACCATGACTCAGCGACCTATCATTAATACTCGCGATGAGCCACACGCTAGCCGCAATCAATATCGACGACTGCATTTGATTATGGGGGATGCCAACATGTCCGCCTATGCGACTGCGTTAAAGGTAGGCAGTACCTTACTGGTGCTCAACCTGATCGCAAGCGGGGGCTCGGTTCCAGAAATTGAGCTAGAAAATCCAGTAGAGGATGTGTTGCGAGTGTCGCAGGATAAAAACGCGATCCTGAAGAGAAATTCAGGCAATTCAATTACACCGTTGGAAATTCAGGAAAGCTACCTTGAAGCCATTGAACAAAATTATTCCGGAGGGAATAAAGAGTCCGACTGGGTTATTAAAGAATGGAAAAGAACTCTAGATGAGTTTAAACACAACCCAGAAAAATTATCAGATAGAATCGACTGGGCTATTAAGAAAAAACTTTTTACGGAATTCATGGAGACTGAAAACATGGATTGGGACGATCCCATGCTACAAAGCCTGGATCTGGAATATCACAATCTTGATCCCGACCGGGGTTTGTATCGAGCGCTGGAGCAGGAAAATGAGGTTTACTCTTTATTAACTGAAGAAGAAATTTTACAAGCCATTGAATTCCCCCCTGAGGGAACCCGTGCAAAAATTCGCGGTGAAGCCGTCCGCAAGGAAAGTGAAAAAATAAAAAGTATCCATTGGACAGGCATAGAATTTGAGAATGGAGATGTTCTGGATTTAACAGGAGTAATCAGTCAAGAAGACGTTGGAAGATCTCAGGTAACAGGGTAGAAATTTTTCTTTCAAGCAGGGTAATAATCCATGATGGAAAGCATTGAAGACACACGGGCAGGCGGCGACTTTTTCGACCTGCTAGACAAGTCCGGCTATAATTTACAGAGCTTTCTGGATAAGCTACCGGTTAACGGAAAGGCATCCGTGCCCCAGGGAACAACTGTTCTGGCCTTTCATTATGAAGACGGAGTTATTGTTGCCGGAGATCGAAGAATCATGGCAGGCAGCAACCTGATGTTTGAGCGATCTGAAAAGGTTATTCCGATCGATGACTATTCACTTATGGCTGTAGCGGGAGTGCCAGCCATTGCGTTTGAGATATCACGAATACTTTCACAATATTTCGAGTATTATCGACGAACACAGATTCGGCCAATG